>JARGFM010000016.1 GCA_029210725.1 Bacteroidales bacterium
GCCCACAATGAACGGCCCAAAATCAAAGATGTTGGTGTATACAAATAAATGAGGCCTATCTTTATGTGTCCCTGATAGTTATAGCGTTTTAGACTTTATCTCGTGATAAACTCACGCTAGGTGTAATAGCCCTCATTGCAATAAGTGTCAGCAGCAAAAAATACAGGCTGAACTTCAAAAACAAAATTGTGTTGAAGATAGCGGCGTTTGTAGATGAAAAGCTGGTTTATTCCCCGGAGGATTTTGTTTCGCGGGAAGAGTTTACCCATAGCGCCATTTTCCAGAAATACTGCAACGATTACAGGGTGAAGATCATTTTAAAGGAAAAATCGGGAAAACAGCCATCGAATTTTCAGAGGTAGTGGGAAGGCACGTAAGCACAAGTGGATCCGGCTCAAAACAAAAAAAACAATACACTACCATTTTCAAAGGCCTGTTTTTTGTGGCCGATTTCAATAAACATTTTTATGGGCACACCCTTGTTTTGCCCGACACCGCAGAAAAAATGCTGGGTAAACTTGGGCATAGCCTGCAAGCTTTTTCGTCGAGGGGCGAACTGATCAAACTCGAAGACCCCGAATTTGAAAAAGAATTTTGTGTGTATTCAAACGACCAAGTGGAAGCGCGTTACATCTTATCACCATCCTTAATGCAGCGCATCGTGGAGTTCAAACGAAAATGGAACACAAAAGTATATCTCTCGTTTGGCGATTCAAAAGTTTACATCGCCATAAAAATGAATAAAAACCTTTTCGAAACAAGGCTTTTTAAGAGCATTGTTGATTATAACTTTATTGAAGAGAATATCCGTTTCCTGGTACTGCTTACTGGAATTGTTGAGGACCTGAATTTAAATACACGGATATGGACCAAGAAGTAACACAAGCAGAAAAACGGCCTCGCAAATCAAATGCCACATTTTTTGGGATTATTTTCACACTTGCAGGGGCATTCATATTCTATTTCTTTGGCTGGCCGCCTTTGAAGTATGCCAATGTGTTTAAAAGCTGGCTTAAAACTGTCGGTACTATTACAAAGTCGGAAGTCGACAGCTGGATGAAAGACGGTAATTCGCAATATGAGGCTGTTATAAATTACTCCTATCAGGTTGCGGGGAAACAATACAACTCCTCAAAGATTACAGTGGGGGGATCAGGTTCGAGTTCTAGCATGTCCAGAGCAAAAAGCACTGTTCAGCACTACCCCCAGGGAAAAACCTTGGATGTTTTTTACGATCCTGGGGTGCCCGATTCAGCGGTGCTTAAACCAGGTGTCGGGGGAGGTGATATCGTCTTAGCCGGAATACCTCTGATATTTTTTATTATCGGCCTGCTTGTTCTTTTTCAAGTGATTAAACCAACAAGATCATACAGCAATCGGCCAATCCGGGGCGGAAGAATTGACATTCGCGATCTTTTGAAAAGATAATGGTCATTGCAAAGAATGTTTGATCCTCAAATCACTCAGCGGTGAGATCTAGATCCTCTGCCAAATCCCACAAACATGGGATGGTACTGCCCTGATCTATCCTTTATCTTGATTCATAATTTATAAACGGATCTGTCATGAAAACAACAGCCTTAATTCCGGGGATCGTTATAGTGGCCCTGCTGATCGTACAACCGGCATATTCTCAGGAGAACCCCCTTCAAAAGATCAGGAAAGAGAGCCACAGGAAGATTAATAAGAACATTGAGAAGCTGTTTGATGAAAAGGGAAAAGAGGAAACCCCGCCAGCTCAGCCGCAGCCTGTTTTGGAAGAGCAAGCTCAACAACAGCAGCAGGCTCCCGGTCAGGTACAGCAGGCCGGGGAAGAGGCGAAGGAGGATAAGCCGGAACTGACCTGGGCCAAGTATGATTTTGTGCCGGGCGACCGGGTCATTTTTGAAGATAACCTGGAGGGGGAGGAAAACGGAGAGTTCCCATCCCGCTGGGACCTGATAAGGGGAAATGTGGAGGTCGCCCGGTTTGGAGGAGAGAATGTGATTATGTTCAGGGACGGGGCACCCGAAATTGTTCCTTACTTTAAAGAGGCCAGGGAGGACTATCTGCCCGAGGTATTTACCGTGGAATTGGATATCTACTGCGATAATTCGGATTTTTGTGTCTACCTGTATGACAGAAAGAACCAGAAATCGGGAAGTCCTACCGGATATACAGACCTGGCGGTTGATTCTGAAAGGATGGATTTTGGTCAGTCAAACAGCGCCCATCCAGATGCCAGAACTTTGCCGGAGAGGAGGTGGATGCATGTATCGATAGCTTATACCAATGGAAAGCTGAAGGCCTATATGGATGAGACCCGTCTGATAAACATTCCGCGAATTGATTTTGATCCTAAAGGGATAACTCTTCATACCTATCATGCCAGGAATGACAAACTTTTCTACGTGAAGAACATACGGATCGCCGGGGGAGGGGTAAAGTATTACGACCGGGTGATGCAGGATGGCAAGATCATTGCAAACGGAATCCGCTTTGATACAGGAAAATCTACCCTGAAACCGGAATCCATGGGGGTGATCAATGAGATTTATCGCCTGATGGAACAAAACCCGGAGTTGAAATTCAGTGTGGAGGGACATACCGACAATGTGGGTGATGATGCCAGCAACCTGAACTTATCGGCCGATCGGGCTGAGCGGGTGATGAAAACCCTGATCGATATGGGGATATCCCCAGACCGGCTCAGCTCAAAGGGTTTGGGCGAGACTATGCCCATGGACGATAATAATTATCCGGAAGGACGGGCAAATAACCGCAGGGTGGAATTTGTGAAAATTTAATTTTTTAGGTTTTAGGTAGATCCGTGCCTGAATGGGGATGGTGCCAAGGCCCGGAGGGGCTGCAGGCACCATCCTTTATTTAATCCGGTAAGCCATCAGGGCATCGCCGTGCCGGATATACAGCACTCCGTTTGCCACCACGGGATGGGCGAAATGCTGTCCGCTTCCCTCTTTCACATTCATCTGACCGGCCTGTTCCAGTTTTTTTTGTTCATAGTTGACCAGGTTGATGGTTCCGTTGTTGCCGTAGATGATAAATTTGTGATCTGTGTATATGATACTCCCGGTGGCCACCTTTAAGGTGTCGGCCACTGCTCCGCTTTCCGGGTCCAGGGCCACCAGCCTGTTCCCTTTTACGGTAGTAAACAACTTTCCGTCCACAACTACCAGTCCCCCGAAATTATTCAGCACCTGATTATTGCGCCATACTTCGCTGATCAGCTCCCCGTTTCCGGAAAGTTCCAGTTTTACAGCCCCCTGTCCGGGTACATCGTTGGCCACGTAGTAGATATGGCCATCTGAATACACCGGTGTATTGCAGTGTTCTCCATCGTATTCATACCCTTCCAGTTTGTAGGAGGCAAGCACACTGCCGTTGCTCCGGTCCACGATAAATAGATGGTGACGGGAGGTGGTCATCAGGATCGGACGCTCATTCAGGTCAATGAGTACGGGGGATCCGTATGCAAAGGTGTCGCGGTGCGCCGACTGTGTCCAGACAATTTTTCCGGTGAACCTGTCCAGAGCTGCCAGATTGGTGCCGGGGCCACCCGGGAAACAGTACACATGATCTTCATCCACCGCCACGGATTCAGAATAGCCGAAGTATCCCAGTATTCCATCCAGGTATCCGGTAATATTGACCGACCATAATTCCTTCCCCGCAGTGAGCTCGAAGCAGGAAATCTGACCCTGGCCCGAAGAGCTGTAAACGCGTTTGCCATAAACGGTGGGAGTAGACCTGTCGCCCGGGTAGGTGCTGGAGAAACCCTCGCCCAGAAACTCTTTTCCGTTGGGCGACTTCCAGAGTAGCCGGCCTTCCAGATCCAGGGCGAACAGGAAGCTGTTACCCTCCTGTTCGCCGTTGACAAATAGCCCTTCCGCTGTTACCGCAGGAGCAGCAAAACCTCTGCCCAGTCCCTCAAACACCCAGAGAAGTTCGGGAACTTCTTCCGGCCACTGGTCCAGCAGGTCCGTTTCGTGAAATATGCCATCGCGATTGGCTCCCCGCCATTGCGCGCTTTTTTCGATACGCTCCTGCATGCAGCCCTGGCCGGCAAGCAGAGCAATTACCGGAATTAGAATAGCTAAGTTTTTCATGGTCCGGTAAAACTACGGAAACTTTCCAATACCATCGTTCAAAATCAGTCAGGGACCTGAAAGTGGGGCAAAGTCTCCGGTGGAACGGCTGAACTACTCCATGGATCGCTTTCGCTTTTTAAACCACCCCTTCATTTTATCCCTGATTAACAGGACCACCTCTTTTCCAAGAAAGGCCAGCGAAGCATAGAACAGAACTTCCCCGGCTATAAAGACTCCGAGTATGATTCCGCCTGTCTGAGCTGCCTTTAAACTCAGAGAGCGGCCGATGGCGCCCCCTATCACCGGGGATCCTAATATAAGCACATAACTGATCACCTGGACCACCAGCATGGCTTTTTTAAAGGGAGTATTGGCCAGGTCACGGATGGTTCTTACCCGGGCGGTCTCCTGGCTGCTTGTTTCCTGGTCTTTCATCCTGAGTAAACAACACGGACTTAAAAAGGTTGCCTTCCAAAGAGTTTTAATAAAGCAATGCAACTACTTTTTCTGTTTCCTGGTCTTTGAAATCATAAGAGTCGCCATTTTACGTTTCCTATAGTAAACCTAAATATACAGCCATGAGAAAAATCTTTATTAAGCCCGTAATTCTATTAAGCCTTATAGCCTTTGCGGTTTTTGTCAGCTCCTGTAATAAGAGCCAGGATATCGACGAAGCTGATCTGATTGGTACCTGGGATATCGGGCAGGCTTCCGTGGATATTAAAGTGGGGCCCATAAGCCTCTTCCAGTTTGTAAAAACCACGCTTCAGTTCAGCGACCAGGAGGCGCAGGACCTGGTGGATGAGCTGGCCTCCGAATTTGACGAGTTTGGCGGAACCATCACTTTCAATGCCGATTATTCCTACCAGATGCTTCATGGTGATTTTGCGGAGAACGGAACCTGGGAACTGGACGAAGAAAAGTTGTACATGACCAAAAACGGTGAAATGCAGGAGGATGACCCCATGACGGTTGAAAGTCTGGATAGCTCATCTGCACTGATCTCCTGGAAAGAAGACCAGGAGGTTGATATCACGGAGGACGGCTCCAGCGATTTTACAGCCACTCTGGTCATCGAACTTAATCTGTCGAAGCAATAAGCGGCAGTTTATACCTGGTTCAGGACCTTCCTTTGATAAGCCTGGTGTTTTAACTGAAGCGATGAAGGCATTTGCTTCTTATCCTCCAGGATCGTATTCAGCAGGAATGCAGACGATGAAATAGAGGGCTTAACTCTTTATCAGAATGGGGAACACAAGGCCAGGAAAGTTGAATAGCCCCCGGAAGCTGCGGTAACAGATTAATCCGGCCCCAGCCAGAGCCACTGAAAGCCCATTTCTTCTTTCTTCCCCGGTTTGATCTCCAGGGTGATGGTATAGTAACCCGGTTCAGTGAACTCCAGTTGTCCCAGGCGGTGGGAGTTAAAGCTGTCAATCTGCCAGTTGCTGTTGGGCTCTCCAACGAATCGTCCCGTATTCCTGAAGGTCCCGGACAGCAGCCCCGCTTCCGATTTCACGGTGATTTCCCCGTTTCCTTCTTCTCCCTGGTAATTGTAGGAGAGGTCGGTCTGTAAAGTAAGCGGATGGTCAATGAAGATTTTCCATTGATAGCTGCTCTTTTCAGACACCTGGATGTGCACGGGAATGGTGCCTCTTCGTGTGGGTGGCTGCAGCTCTTTACTTCCCTTCAGAAGAGTCGCATTGGATGGAGTGAGGGAGTAGCCCCCGTAGAGCGATTCTGCCACCAGGCCTTCTTCTGTGGCGGGGTAATGGTCATATTCCAGGACCACTACCGGGACCAGCGGATCCGGCTGCTCTGGCGGGAGTTCAATCCGGGTGATCACCTCCTTGTTGCTGTAAGGAAGAGTTTGCTGTTCCGGATCGGCCAGCAGCCAGGCATTTACCGGACTCCCCTGTATGCCGGAAACAGTGAGCCTCTGGTTCAGGGGCCAGTTATACAGGTGCAGGTAGAGCCTGGTGGTCCCGTCCGGATTTTGTTTGCAGGTGATCTTTCCCCAGTCGTGCTGATCCTTTGCCAGGTCGAAGGCCTGGCTCCCGTAAATCGATTCGCCATTCACCTGAAGCCATTTCCCCATTTCCGCCAGGCGCTTCTCTATTTCATAGGGGACCTGGCCATTGGCACGGGGACCGATATTCAGCATCAGGTTGCCGTTGAGGCTTGCATTTCCGATCAGAGAATGAAGCAGAGTTGTGGTCGATTTCCACTGCTGCTCCCGGGCGTGATAGCCCCAGGAATGTGCCACGGTGGCAGGCGACTGCCAGGGGAATTCCTCCTTCTTGCTTCCCGGCTGGTTGTCTCCCAGGGTTTTGAAATCAATGTCACTGTCCTCCTCGATGGAGAGTCCCAGGCGGGAATTGATCAGGCAATCTGGCTGGAGTTCACGGATGAGGCTTTTAAGCTGCAGCAGCTGGTCTTTTGTGACACAGGTCTGGGAATGATGGATCCACATGTCGAACCAGATCAGTCCGATTTCTCCGTAGTTGGTCAGAAGTTCTTGCATCTGCGGGATCACTTTCTCCTGCCAGTAGCGGTCATAATCCTCCGCTGAAATTCCATAAATCTCTTTGGAATGATCCCATCCATCCGGGTGTTCCCAGTCGACCCAGTGCGAATAATAGAGCCCCATCTTCAATCCGTGCTTGTGGCAGGCAGTGGCCAGTTCCCGGATGATATCCCGTTTTGGATGGGTGAATTCTGCCACATCGTAAGCACTTACCTGGCTGTCCCACAGCGCGAAACCATCGTGATGCTTGGCGGTGATGGTGACAAATTTCATTCCGGCCTTTTTTGCCAGAAGCACCCACTGTTCGGGATCAATGCACTCCCAGTCGAAGCGCTTGAGTAGGGTGGTATATTCCTCCCTGGCTATACGGTTCCGGTAATAGATCCATTCGGCATAATCATTGTCGTTTCTGAGTTTTTCTCCCTTCCAGATTCCTTCAGCCCCGCTGTATACTCCCCAGTGGATAAACATTCCATAGCGTGCTTCGGTGAACCACCGGGTACGTTCATTGCTGTTTCTCTGTCCCGGGCTCTCCATAACGAGCATGCTCAGAAAACTGATCATGGCGATTGTTTTAATGGCGATTTGTTTATGGTGTGGGTCCATATTTATAGAATTATTACCTGAGATCTTCAGCATTTTTCTCCCGGAATGCCCCGGGGGTCATTCCGGTTTCAAGACGGAAGGCATGAACAAATGAGTTATAGCTATTAAAGCCAGACAGTTCTGAAATGCTCTTGGTGGAGAAGTTGTGGTATTTCTTTTGAGAGAAGAGGCGCACTGCTTCAGCCACCCGGAAGGAGTTCACGTAAGTTTTGAAGTTTTTGTTAAAATGCTTCTTTATCAACTCTGAGATATAGGTTCGATTGGTATCCAGATGGGCTGCCACATCAGTGATTTTCAGATCGGCATTGAGCCAGGGTTGTTCTTCGATAAAATATCGCTCCACCTGAACCCTGAGTTTGCCAAGCCGGCCCGGAGAACTTTCCACTGTTTCCTGAGCAGATGAGTCCGGGATCAGGTAGAATTCTTTGTTCTCGATGTATCTCTGGTGATTGGTAACTAAGGCGATGGTAAAAAAAATGATGCTGAGTCCAAAAAATGACACAATAATCTCGATATCCCTTGCGCCGTCGATATAGCTGTTTCCTTTCAGAATCAGGTACAGACCCAGCAGTGAGGCAGCAGGATAGGTCATATAAAAGAAAGGTATCCAGTTAAAAAGACTGCGGTTAAGGCCGGAGAAGTAGTTATTAACTTGAATTTTGTGCCGGGCAATAAGTTTCATGCACAGAAAGCAATACAGAACAATCTGGATCACCACCACAAGTTTTGATAAGTAATTTGTCAGGAAGAAAAGTGATTGCGGATACGATGCATCAAGAAATGACACAGATCCCCGGGCATATCCGGTTAAACGGTTTGCCGGAACGATGGTATGCAGAACCAGGGACGTAACAGTAAGTAAAAGTGCAGGAAGGATGTGGGGCAGGTCGCTTACCATTAACTTCTGCCTGAGGGTGACCGCACGGATGTAAAAGAATACCATGGGAAATACCATGTTGAGGCTAAAAAAGAAGAGGGGCTCCATGGCCATGTAAAGATCCATGTTCCTGGTGTAGAAGGGAAATATGGAGGAAAAGAGCATGGAAAAGAAGGCCATCAACAGGGCGATATAGAACCCCGGATTCCTGCGTGAATGGTTCCTGAAAAAAATTACAAGAGCCCAGAAAAAAGTCGTAAAAATGGGCGTTAGGAGTGCAATTGTCTTTAGGCTGATGCTCATTGCATTAAAACTAATTATTTTTTGTGATTTCTGATATTCAATTGAGAATTCTTATGGGATAGGTCGGGTCACTTTGCGTATTATTGTTAGCTCGAAACCAAATCCCGGCAATTATGATAAAGAACTCTACTTTTACAATGCCCAGAGCATTTTTTTCCCCGGCACTCATCTTGTTGTTGTGGATCCTGCTCTCCTTGAACAGTTATTCACAGACCCATCAGTATTTCTTCTCGGAAGTGGGGCAGACCCGGGAGTATCTCTCGAGTGGTTTTTGCAAAACACAAAACTACTACTGGGACCAGGGAGTGATGGACCGTGAGGGGAATATCTATTTTGTCTTTGTAGATAATTACAATCTGTATTACCACAGATCTGATGATAATGGGCTTACCTGGACAGAGCAACAGCTTACAACACCGCAGGATGGAAAGATTTTCACCGCCATGGTGGCCCTTACTCAGGACGATAGCCTGGTGATTACCTATGCGGCTAACCAGGGATTCTCCAATGGAACGGTTTCCTTTGGCTCAGAGTTTATCTACGACCTTTATGGAGCTGTTCAGAGCAAGGATGCCTGGACCATTACGCCCCTGAAAATGCATACAAATAACAGTGGTCTGCTTCCCTTTGGAACTATTACAACAAAATCGGGCCTGGTCCATGTAATCCTGCATAAATATGGATGGTACAATTATGGAGGAGAACTGTATGAAGTCATGTATGATCCTGGTGCGAGAACATGGTCAGCCATAGAAACCATCAAGATTTTTAATGATCGCCCCGTGGACAGGGGTACCAACTATCTCTGCAAGCTGGCCGAAGGACAAAATGATACCATAATTTGTGTTTATCAACGACATGCTGACACCCAGGGTTTGAACAATATTGAAGTGATTAAGAAGGGTGCGGGTGGATGGACCGAACCCGAAATAATTCTGGGCAACAGCGACTACTCCACATACAACCGTTTTGATCTGGATTATGACCGTCACGGACATTTCTACCTGGGCTACTTTATCCCGTTTGGCCCAGACGGGCCCGAACTCCATATGGCGCACAACTCGACTACCGACTTTACAAAATATGAGATCTTTGCCTCCACGGATACCCTCCAGAAGATGAGTATTCATCCTTATCCGGATGCTGAGGCCTATGTATATCTGAATTTTAAGGATTCACTTCCGGAGATTTTAAAGTTAAATCAGGAGGGTCTGAACTTTACGAACTACCTTCCGGCTTTCGAAGCAGAGGACTCACTGGATGTGATGCGTTTCCTTTACCAGATAAATATGAAGAATAATTTTTCCGGCATACCGGGTCTGTTTGCGTTTACCAACCGTTATCAGGGAAGGGATATAAATACGGTGTATTCCTACCCATTGGTTTTCGCAACCATCGATCTTGCTGCGCCATATGACCCCACAGGAATTGGTCTGGCACCGGAATTCTCTGTTGATATCTACCCCAACCCAGCGGGTGACTATGTAACAATCCGCTTTCCTGAAGATCATAATCACGGCACCCTGAAGTTATTTGATTTGATGGGGCGCTGCGTATTGCACTATGAAGTGGAGAATAATGCATCAGTGTCTTTGTCAAATCTGCAAAAGGGGCTCTATCTCTACCAGCTTTCTTTGGAAGGAATAAAGCAACAGGGCAGGCTCATCAGGAAATAAGAACCCTGATTTTTTCTCAAGGGGATTATTCCTATATTTATATACCCGGGGTTCAATCAGGGCTCCGGGCCGGTTATATATATAAAAATCATGAGACAACTCGCATTTCTTTTACTTCTTCTGTGTGCATTTTCATGTCAAACTGACTCAAAATCAGATATTTCAGTCCTGGGGGAATTGAAACAATGGCATAAAGTGACCCTGCTGGTTCCCGGTCCCCTGACCTCGGAGCATGCCGCTGAGAACCCCTTTCTCGATAACCGGCTGGATGTTACTTTTTCCCGCGGAACAGAATCATTCATTGTCCCGGGATTCTATGCGGCCGATGGCCGGGCGGCTGAGAGCTCGGCCGGGGAAGGGGCTGTCTGGAAGGTGCATTTCAGGCCGGATATGACAGGCTCCTGGAAGTATAAGGTCTCTTTTTTAAGGGCAAAAAATATAGCGGTGCTGGATGGAGATACGGGCGGTGAGCCGGTGGGGGCGGATGGGGCGGAAGGGACTTTTGAGGTTGGCCCGTCGGATAAGGTTCTGCCCGATTTTCGTGCCCGCGGCCGGATTATCAACGGGGGGAAGGGTTATTTCAGAATTCAGGGAAGCGATGAGCTCTGGATTAAGAATGGGGCAGACAGTCCCGAAAATTTTCTGGCCTATGAGGATTTTGACCAGACCATGAGATTCAGCCTGAAAACGGAAATTCGTGAAGGTGAGGCGGATCCGGAAAAGCAGATTCACAGGTATGCAGCTCACCAAAGCGATTGGAAAGCCGGCGATCCCGTCTGGCAGGATGGAAAGGGAAAAGGGATTATCGGAGCGGTGAATTATCTTCAGTCGGCAGGCGTCAATTCCATTTATATGCTGACCATGAATATCCTGGGAGACGGGAAGGATGTATGGCCTTATACCGATTATAACGAGCGCTACAGGTTCGACTGCAGCAAGCTGGATCAGTGGGAGCTGGTGTTTGATCATATGGATAGCCTGGGGGTGATGGCTCATTTTGTCCTGCAGGAAACCGAAAACGAAGTTTTGCTTGATGGAGGGTATACCGATATGCAGCGACGGGTATATCTGCGTGAGCTGATGGCCCGCTTTGGTCACCACCTGGGGGTTATCTGGAACCTTGGCGAAGAAAATGGTCCGGCCCACTGGTCGCCCATCGGTCAGACCGACCAGCAGAAAAAGGATATGGCCGCTTATATCAGGGCACTCAGTCCCTGGCCGGTCATGGTGATGCTGCACACACATTCCAACGATGAGCTCCAGGAGTCCTACCTCTTACCCATGCTGGGTACAGGCTCCATCGATGGACCTTCCATGCAGGTGGCCGATCCCACCCGCGTGCATGAGCGGATGAAGAGATGGATCGGGGCTTCTGAAGAAGCAGGGGAACGCTGGGTGGTTTGTGTGGACGAGATTGGTCCACACTGGCAGGGGGTCATGCCCGATGCAGATGATCCGGAGCATGATACCGTGCGGAATCATTGCCTGTGGGGGAGTCTCCTGGCAGGGGGAGCCGGGGTGGAGTGGTATTTTGGTTACCGTTATGCCCACAATGACCTGGGCCTGGAAGATTTCAGAAGCCGGGAAAACTGGTGGTTCCAGTCCACCCTGGCCACCCGCTTTATGAACCGCTTTCCGCTGGAAGAGATGAGCAGCCGGGACGAGCTGGTCGATACCCCCGGGGCATACTGCCTGGCCAAGGAGGGAGCGCTCTACCTGGTATATCTGCCTGCGGGATCGCCACCTGCTAGGCTGTTTCTGAACCAGAGTGTTCCGTTGAAAGTATCCTGGTTTAATCCGCGTAAGGGCGGTGAGTTGCAGCAGGGAAGTGTCGCCTACATCGGGGAAGCCGGCCTTCAGGCGCTGGGTACGCCACTGTCCGGTCCGGAAAGGGACTGGGTAGTCGTGTTGTCAGGAGCGGATCTCCCGTAAATTTTCCGGGCCGGTTTTCCTGCTTCCCGTTTCAATCTCCCGGATCATGCAGGATCTGGGGAAAAATGTACTTTTAATGGTTATCCAGCAACTGATTTAAGATTTGGCTACACGGCATGAAACAGCTTTTTTTATTCCTTTTTCTTGTTCTGGCTGTTCAGAGTGCTTGTGCCCGGAGTGGGGAACGGTCCGGTGGTTCAGAATACTGGCCACCTGTAATGAAGGAGTCTAAACCGTGGACACGCTGGTGGTGGATGGGCAGTGCGGTGAGAGAAGCTGAACTGGAACGATTGCTGAACGATTATGCTTCAAAGGGATTCGGGGGTGTTGAAATTACTCCCATTTACGGGGTCAGAGGGGAAGAGAGCAATTATATAGACTTTCTTTCTCCGGAGTGGATGGAGATGCTCTCCCTGACCATCGGGGCAGCCTCCCGGAATCAAATGGGAGTGGATATGAATACGGGCACCGGCTGGCCCTTTGGCGGGCCCCATGTCACTTCAGAACATGCGGCAAAGAGGCTCCGCTTTTATTCCCTGGAGAGGGCTGCTGGTGATTCCATCCAATCCTTCATAAAGGGCTTTGCTTCAAAGCAAGGAGAGACTCTGCTGGCCCTCTCCGGAATCAGCGAATCCGGAGAACGGCTCAACCTCCTGCAACAACAGGCAAAGCCGGGAGGATTCGATAACGGCGTGTGGACTCTTTATGCCGCGACTCAGGAGAATACCGGTCAGCTGGTGAAACGGGCAGCTCCGGGAGGCGAGGGACCCGTCTTCAATCATTTTTCCAGGGCGGCCACGGAACAATATCTGGACCGCTTCGATGCTGCCATGCAGGGAATAAATCCAGGTATTCGATGCTTTTTCAACGATAGTTATGAACTGGGTTATGCGAGCAGTACAGACGATTTGTTTGAGACTTTTAAACGCAGAAAGGCTTACGATTTATCTCTCTATCTGATGGAGTTGTCGGGCCAGGGGAGTGATGATATTACCGGCCGAATAAAAGCTGATTACCGGGATGTACTCGGGAAAATGCTCCTGGAGAATTTTACGGAAACATGGAACTCCCGGGCACACAGCTACGGGATCAGGACCAGGAATCAGGCACACGGTTCGCCTGCAAACCTGCTGGATCTCTATTCCCTGGTAGATGTGCCTGAAGTGGAGACTTTTAATGCGACTTTCTTTCCCTTTCTGGAAAAATATCTGGCAAAAAACGGGACCAAATACACTGAAAGCAATCGTTTATTCAGGAAACTGGCCACTTCCGCGGCGCATATGAAGGGGGGAAGACTGGTTTCCTGTGAAACCTTTACCTGGCTGAATGAACATTTCAGGACCCCCCTGTACCAGTGCAAGCCTGAGATTGATCATCTTTTTGCCGAAGGGATCAACCATCTTATCTTTCATGGTACGGCCTACTCCCCCGAAACGGCTGAATGGCCGGGCTGGCTTTTTTATGCCTCCGTGCACATGGAACCAAACAATCCTCAATGGGAAGATATTGGTGCTATGAATAGCTATATAACCCGCTGCCAGTCAGTGCTTCAGCAGGGAGAGCACCGCAGCGATCTGTTGGTTTACTGGTCGCCGGACGAATACAATCACTCGCCGGAGGGGCTGGAGCTGAGACTTTCCCTGCATACTGCCGGGAACTGGATGAGGATGCCGGAAATAGATAGCTTGTACGACAAAGGCTATCAGTTTGACTTTATTTCCGACAGGATCATTGCTTCATGTGAGGTCAGGGATGGAAGGATTTTCACCCATGGGAAGGTGCCTTATACGGCCATTTTTATACCGAAGCTTCAGAGAATCCGGCTGGAGACCTTCAAAAAACTGCTTCAGATGGCTGAGAAAGGAGCCCCCGTAATCTTCAGCAACATCCCGGAGCGGGTTACCGGATTCAGAGACTTTCAAATGCAGGAGGCGGAACTTGCCGCTCTGATTGCCTCTCTGAGATTCGACGAGCAGCGGGGAATCCGTATGGCTTCCCGTGGAGAAGGTTCTGTCTTTCAAGGCGAACTGCAGCAGGTGTTGGCTTTTCTCGGCATTACCAGGGAGACGCTGGCTGACCATGGTATTAAAGCTATATCCAGGATTACGGATAAAGGCACGTACTATTTTATTGCCAATCACGAACGGGAAGGGATTGATGCCTGGGTAAGTTTCTGCCGCGGAGGGAGATCTGCCTTATTCATGGATCCCATGAGCGGTCAGGTAAGCCAGGCTGAATCAACGTTCGATGGGGAAGCAGGACGGGTACACGTGGTGCTGAAACCCGGGGCTTCCATGATCATCTTCTTTACCAACGAAGAGGTGGCCGGTGTGGATCCGCATCCTTATTACAGGGAAGAAGACAAAATGGAGCTTCCGGGCCCCTGGTCATTGAAAACTATCAGGGGTTTTCAGGCATATCCGACGGATACCTTACTTGTAAAACCTGTTTACTGGAGTGATATCTCCGGGGCTGACTTTAAACGCTTTGCAGGGACCTGCGAGTATTCAACCCGTTTTCACCTGGACAAAATCCCCGGAGATAATTACCTGCTCCGTTTTGAAGGGGTGGAGGCCTCGGCCCGGGTATTTGTGAACGGGCAGGAGGCAGGTGTGCTCTGGAGCTTCCCCTTTGAGATGAAAGTGGGGCATTTGTTGCAAGAGGGAGAGAATGAACTCCGGGTCCGGGTATCGAATCTGGGGGCAAATGCAATCAGGGAACTGGACCGGCGCCGGACTGACTGGAAAAAGTTTCATGACATTAACTTTGTGAACGTGGATTACAAATCCTTCGATGCATCCGGCTGGGATATTCTTCCATCCGGCATCGGAGGAATCGTGGAACTGGTCCGGCTGAAACCCGGAAATTGCCTTTAAATTGCCATTTTTGCTTTTATAAACGACAAACATATGAAACGCTCATTCTACCTCCTTATCCTGATCTTCCTGGTCTTTTTTGCCATCTCCTTTCTGACCAATATCCTGGGATCCATCAATCCCAATGTGACGGATAGTTTTGCACTGTCGGGTACGCTGACCGGCATGCTTCCCTTCTCCTTTTTCATTGCCTACGCCATCATGTCTATTCCTTCCGGCATGTTTGTGCAGCGCTACGGGGAGAAAAGGAGCCTCATCCTGGCCTGGATCCTGGCCTTTTCGGGGGCCCTGATCTTCTCCACCTTCCCGAAGTTTCCAGTATTCCTGGGGTCGCTTTTTCTGATCGGAAGCGGTATGGCCCTGCTGCAGGTGGCCCTTTATCCGCTGCTGAGAGTGGTTGGAGGCGAGGAGCACTTTGCCTTTAATTCGGTTATCGCACAGCTGGTATTCGGAGCGGCCTCCTTTGTGAGCCCTTTCGTATACTCTTATCTGGTCACGAACCTGGGGAATCCTGCTTCTGAAGGAGGATTCTTGCTTGACCTGATTTCAAAACTGACTCCGCTTCAGCTGCCCTGGGTCTCAATCTACCTGGTATTTTCACTGGTCAGTTTTCTGATGTTGGTGATCATCCTCTCCACCAGGTTTCCTGTTGTTATTCGCAGGGAGGATGAGATCGTTGGCGCCTGGGCCACTCATCTGGAGTTATTCAGAAGCCGGAAAGTCATTCTCTTTTTCCTGGGGATATTTGCTTACGTGGGAACGGAGCAGGGGATCGCCAACTGGATTTCTGAATTCCTGAGAACCTATCACGGGCTGGCTCCGGAGCTGGAAGGGGCCAGGACCGTTGGCATGTTCTGGGGCATGATGACCCTTGGCTGCTTCCTTGGACTGGGTCTGCTCAAACTCCTGGATAGCAGGCTGGTGCTTGGGATTTTTACCTCTGCGGCCCTGGTAATATTAACTTTCACCCTGTTTGGGAGTGTGAAAGTGGCCCTCTTTGGTTTTGCAGCGCTGGGTTTTTGTCTTTCGGTCATGTACGCCATCATCTTTTCCCTGGCGCTGAACAGCGTCACCAGGTATCATGGCTCTTTTGCCGGAATTCTCTGCACAGCCATAGCCGGGGGAGCCATCTTTTCTTTGTTGATAGGGCGGTTGAAGGATATGATCGGACTGCAGCCCGGGATGGTAATTCTTTACCTGCCGCTGGTCTATATCCTGAGCATTGCTTTCTGGGCCAGACCCCTGGTTAGCAATGCCACCATCCGGAAGTCGGGAGAAAAGAGCTGAGTGTCCGGCTGATCCGTGACCAGTGGCCGCACAGCTACTCAATAGCCTTCAACCTGGTAAAGAAGAGTTCCGGCTCGAGGATCTCTTCCGCAGATGGAGGCCGGTTGTGCAGAAGTATCTTAATACCTGGCTTTAAACCGGTCTCGTCCAGGAATTCGGTCAGATAGTAGGCAGAATACTTGTAAAACACATGATATTCATTTTCAGGCTTGTTCAGGTCCGGGATTTTTTTTGGGATATAGGGTCGCTTTCTGGAGATGGTCTGTTTCATTTTCCGGGTGACATATTCACAGATTCCCTCTTCAATGAATCTTGGTCCCGGATCCTCCCGGTGGCTGTAGATCCTGAAAAAGGACTGGTAGGCCCGGTCCACATATATTTGATCCTGCCGCAGCATTTCAATACTGATCTGGTAAATATAGTGATGCATCAGCTCATGAAACACCGCTGCTTTTACGAACAGGTTGCTGCTCAGAATTGTATCACGGTTGCTTCCAGGAAGCGCGTCCAGTTCATAGGCAATAAATATCTCCGCATTATTTATAAAAATCTCATTGGGATAGTAGTTGCCAAGTTCCAGCGGGTTCTGATCATTGTTCTCAGAAAGATTCTCCGTATAAAGGTTGGCGTTGTAAAGGGTGTCGCCAATGAAGGCCTGGAACTCCCGGATCAGGGCCTCTGCATTTTCTTCCACATAAAGATCGATCCCTTTGCTGGTAGGCCGCCCGTTATTTAACGGGTATTCTGGCTTTCCCTGAAGTGGAAGCAGCAAGGTGAGTATAATAAGCAAGCCGGACATCTTCCATAAATTTAAACTACCTGCTATTAATTATCAAACTTGGAAATCATGGGAACAAATTGTATTATTGTCTCAAATGATTACAATAGAAAGTGTTAAAAATTTATAACTAAATTCAAGCAATTGATAACTATTATGACAAACAAGAAACCACAACTGTTCATTGTACTGGGATTCATAGCCTCCCTGACCCTTCCTGCTGTTGGCCAGCAAGCCCTGTTTGGGGGCACCGATATTGTCTCGCCGGAAATTCATGAGGATCATTCGGTAAGCTTCAGGGTGCTGGCCCCGGCTGCCGGGGAAGTAAAACTGGTGGGCGACTGGATGCCTGCTGAGGGCTGGGTTCCCGGGTCGGTCGACATGAAAAAGGATGAGAACGGGCTCTGGAGCTATACCACAGAGTCCATGGAACCGGAACTCTATGGATATGCTTATATGATTGACGGGGTCCGGACCAACGATCCGAACAATGTTTTTGTAAGCCGTGATATTGCCACAAATACCAATATTCTGCTTATCGGGGGTGGACAGGCCGGTCTTTACCGGGTCAATGATGTTCCTCACGGATCGCTTACCCGGCGCTGGTATAATTCCCCGGGACTTGACATGACCCGACGTATCACCATCTATACCCCTCCCGCTTATGAAACAAGCCAGGAGTCTTATCCGGTGCTGTATCTGTTGCATGGTGCAGGAGGAGATGAGGAAGCCTGGATTGAACTGGGCCGGGCCACACAGATTCTGGATAATCTGATCGCGCAGGGTAAGGTGGAACCCATGATCGTTGTCATGCCCAATGGCAATGTATCCCAGCAGGCTGCTCCCGGTGAAGGAATCCGCGGCTATTACAAGCCTCAGTTTATGGAAGAGGGGACCATGAACGGCAGCTACGAAGCTTCCTTTATGGATATTATTAATTTTGTGGAGGGCAACTACCGGGTCAAAGCAGACATGGCACACAGGGCCATAGCCGGTTTATCCATGGGCGGTTTCCATTCCCTGCATATCTCCCGTTACTATCCCAATACCTTTGACTATGTCGGACTTTTTTCTGCTGCCATACTGCCCGGACAGGATATATGCTCAGAGGTGTATCAGGATATTGAAGGAACGCTGAAGGCCCAGATGGAAAATGGCTACAAATTGTACTGGATCGGGATCGGTAAAACGGATTTCCTGTACGGGAATGTGACCGAGTACAGGGAGAAGCTGGATGCTCTGGGAATGCCCTATACCTACCGGGAAAGTGAAGGGGGGCATATCTGGAAGAACTGGAGGGTCTATCTTTCTGAGTTTGCTCCGCTTTTGTTTAAATAGGAGGCACAGAAAGATGATGCACTTAAGGAACAATATGATTTGTCTGGTACTGGTCCTGCTACTGGGATCCTGTACCGGCAGACCTGCCGGAGTAGGCGAGCTGGTACATCTGCAGGAGGGGCAGATTAAAGGGGTAAGGGACTCCGGATCGGGAGTGATTTCTTATAAGGGAATTCCCTTTGCGGCTCCGCCTTTGGGCGAGCTGAGATGGAAAGCCCCTCAGAGAGTGGAAGCCTGGGAGGGAGTGCTGGAGTGTACTGATTTTGGTCCAAGTCCGGTACAGGGGCCCCCGGTGCCCTTTATGTTCTGGTCAGAGGAGTTCCTGATTCCCCCTGAACCGATCAGCGAAGACTGCCTCTATCTGAATGTATGGACCCGGGCGGAAAATGCCGGGGAGAAGCTTCCGGTTATCGTATATATCTACGGCGGAGGCTTTCGCTCCGGTGGGAGCGGATGTGCCATTTATGACGGAACTTCCATGGCATCCAGGGGAGTGGTTTTTGTAAGCATCAACTACCGGGTGGGACTATTTGGCTTTCTGGCCCACCCAGGCCTATCCGCCGAAACGGAATATGGCAGTTCGGGCAATTATGGCATCCTGGATATGATTGCCGCCCTGAAGTGGGTAAACAGGAATATTGAACGCTTTGGAGGAGATCCGGGAAATGTAACCATTGCCGGCCAATCGGCGGGTGCATTCGGAGTCAGTTACCTGACGGTTTCTCCTCTGGCCAAAGGACTTTTCCACAGGGCCATCGCCGAGAGCGGGGCTTCCTTTGTTTCCAGTCCGCTCCGGCCGCAAATGAATCTTCAGGATGCCGAAAAGCTGGGAGTTGAATTTGCTGAAAGTCTGGGGGCGAATTCCGTAGCTGATCTGAGAGCACTTCCTTCCGATTCTGTTCTGTCGGCACAGGGGGGGCTTCAATCGCCATATGTGGATGGATATGTAATACCGGAGGCAGTAATGGATGTCTATGCCGGAGGAAAACAGAATGATGTGCCAGTGATCATCGGGTGGAACAGGGACGACAGAATGTTATCACGGCCGCAGACGGCTGCTGTTTTCCGGGAACAGATCCGGGAAAGATTTGGTGCATCGGCAGATGATTTCTTAGCCGTTTATCCCAGTGATACCGAGGAAGAGGCTGCCCGGTCCCAGTTTGATATGAGCCGTGACCAGACCTTCGCGATCCAGGTCTATACCTGGGCCGGAATGCAGGCCCGGACCGGAAACTCTGAAGCCTGGGTGTACAATTTTAACAGGGCCCTGCCTGCTTACACTCCTGAAACAGCTTTCGGTGCATTCCATTCGGGTGAGATTGTCTATGCCTATGATAACCTGCATACACTGGACCGTCCCTGGGAGGCTGTTGATCATAAAATTGCCGGTCAGATGTCGGCATACTGGGTAAATTTTGCAAAGACCGGAAATCCGAACGGACCCGGTCTGCCCGCATGGGATCCCTACGATGCGGTGAAGGAGCAGCTCCTGGTACTGGATCGTATTACCGGGCAACAAACTCTGCCCGACCGTGCAAAACTGGGTTTCTGGAAAGCCTGGTATGCCCGGGAAGCGGGGTAAGATTTACCTTACTTCTTAAAACTGTAAAGATAAGGAGCCTTGTGAGCTTCCCCGGAATACCTCTTTTCATGTCTGTCCAGGATCTCCAGACTCAGCATTTTGCGCTGAAAGGAGGTTCGCCTGAGTTTCTTCTCCAGGATCGCTTCATGCACCTCCTGCAGTTCCTTCATGGTAAATTTTTCAGGAAGCAGGTTCACTCCGATCAGTTTACGGTCCAGGTTATTCCGTAGGGTTTGCAGGGCCATGGACACGATCTCATTATGATCCAGCATCAGGGGGGGGAGCCTGTGAATGTGATACCAATCGATGGAATCGGATAGAGAATCGGGTTTTGGATCCACGTTCTTGTAGTTTATCAGGGCATAATAGGCGATGGAGAAATACCGGTCGAGCATCCAGTGCGTGGGCCCGGGATGCAATCCCCGGGCTTCCAGGATATCCCTCATGGTACCCGGATCGTGCCGCCGGAGGCTGCCAAAGGTATGAAACTGTTCCAGGTAGATGTTGCTGAGCCCGGTTCGTTCCCCGACTCCCCGCTCCACTGCGGCGGAGAGATCCTCATCGCGCCGTACAAATCCGCCTGGCAATGCATAGTGGCCGGTATGGTGGTATTTCATCACCAGGATCTTTAACTCCTTCCCGGAGAATCCGAAGATAACGGAGTCGTAGGCAATATGCGATAAGTACTCCTTTTCGGAAGGTAGTCTCATACGGGTAATGCTTTCATCTTTGTTATTGGGTTTCGCCGGGTCCCCAATCCGTATTGGCCAGGTCCCAGATGTTTAGGTAGCCCAGCTTGATTATCCGGATCATCTTATCCCAGTTAACCAGCTTGATATGGTCGTCAGGCTCGTGGTACTCGGGAGGAAAGCCTGCCATAAAGTACATGATGGGTATTTCCTTCTGAGAGAAGGAGGAATGGTCGCTGCCACCCCGAGGACGTTCGGAGGCTCTGAACTCCACATCCAGATTCAGCTGGTATTCCTCCAGGTTCTTTTCTGTCAGATCTTTCAATACCTGGTAGGCCTTGGTGTAGGTCATGTGGTAGTTGAGGTTCAGGATCATCCTGGCATCGTTATAGGGATGATCGGCAAAGTACCTGGATCCGAGCAGTCCTTTCTCTTCACCGGTCCATGCACAGAATACGATGGTTTTTTCGGGTTTTACGCCCGTGGCCATGCATGCTTTGGCGATGCTCATCACGCCCACCGTGCCGGAGGCGTTGTCGTCGGCTCCGTTCCAGATCCAGCCGTCATGGATGCCCAGATGATCGTAATGTGCTCCGATCACAATGATCCCGGTCGTATCTTTTCCCGGAAGAACACCCACTACATTTCTGGCCCGGATTATTCTGGAATCCACGGTAGTCTTTATCAGGAGTTTTTTCCCGGCAAGTACTGCGGACTCGGGTTTCAGGGAGTTTTTCACCTTTTCCTGGAAGGCGTCCGGATCCACCCCGGAACCTTTGATTAGTTCACTCAACAGTCTCCCGGAAACCGTAATAAGAATGGCACTGCTGCTTCGTTCATTTCCGGGGAGGCTGATGCGTGTCTCATAATAGGAGGCCCTTGGTTTCACCCCTTCAAAGTTCCCCGAATTCACCCGGAAGGGTAAGTTCGCGGCCCAGGATCCGGGGATATCGCTTCCCGGGTCCACCTCAATAACGGCAGCCGCTCCCAGCTCGGAAGCACGTTCATTTTTCGCACGCATCAGGGCATATATGCCCCGGCCCCAGTTAGTCGAGAAGGTATCATATGCTTTTGAGCTTTTGTCTCTGTGACCCGGGTAACCCGATAACCTCAGGATGATTTTATCTTTTACATCTACATCCTTAAAATCATCATAATTGTTTTTTTTATCGGTGAGGCCATAGCCCACAAAGACGATGGACGATTCCAGCTCGGCAGAGACTCCGGAGGCCTGTACGGAAAAGTCAGTTTTATAAGTAAAGTTAAGGGTACGCGTACCTCCTGCAGTGGTTTCGGTCAGGGACAATTCATTCTTATCACTGGCCCTTGTTTCCACCAGGTTCATATTCTGGAAGAAGGTTCTGTATGATAAGGGGCGCTGTCCTTCCATTCGCTCAGCCCGGGTTGGCCTTTCGGTTTCCATATCTCCTCCGGGTTGCAGCCCGTAAACCTGAAAGAGACTGGCAATGTAATCGGCCGCCATATAAGCTCCTGCCTGTCCGACAGCTCTTCCCTCGGTCCAGTCGGAGGCCAGAAACTCCAGCTGGCCATTCACTGCCTGGCGGGTAATGGCATCGAGCCCTTTCTGTTTGGTATTCTGCGCGTAAACAGGATGGAGAAGTGTGGCTGTGCTAAGTATCAGGAAAAGATGTGTTTTTCTGTACATAAGATCTGTCTTGTGGGATTGAAAGCTTGCAGAGAGTGAAATTAATTGAAAAATGCTTTTATGCACGACCTGAGAGTTGCCCCAGTGTGAATTCATACTTATTTAGAATAAGTCTTAAGTAATAAATGTATCGATTCAATCTCCGGTTGTTTTCCATTTATAAGCACTACTAAAACAAGGGGTTTTGCAACATGCTGCCGAATAAATACACACGTGGTGAAATATACAACACATCTCGTAAAATGCAGCAAGAGAGATCATTCACACCCTCTTCTTTCAGACAGTGTTGAATAATGCCACAGTCCTGCAGGAGTCCGGGTCTTCCATATATTCGCTTAACAAATTGATAAACAGGTATTAAGACTGTTATGGCATGTTGTTTGGTGCAGGTATTTGAGCCGCAAGGCACCGTTCAATTCAAATTTAAAACTGACAGGCAATGAAAGCTGCAAAAACAAAGAGAATCCTGATGATGATGTTTTTTTTCGCCATCACATCGGTCCTGGTAGCACAGGAGGAAATAGCAACAACCGGCAATAGTGAACTACAGGTGGTGTGTAGCCCCCAACTTGAAAGTCTTGCCAAACAGCTGACGAATGATTATATGAAGGAAAACCAGGAGATCCGGATAGAAGTCAGGGCGATTCCCGGAACTGAAGTCCGGGGAGCGCTGAAGGAGGAAGTATTGCGCTGGTAAACAAAGAATATATGAACGGAAAGGATGAGGAGCAGAGTTTTGCTCTGGTGGTAGGACGCGAGGCTATCATTCCGATCATGAATGCCCGGCACCCGCAAAGGGATCTGATTATGAAGCAGGGCATTTCTCCTGAACAGTTCAGAAATATCTATACCGGCCAGGGAACAATGACCTGGGGGGAGGTACTGGGTAGTACAGATGCCAGTGAGGTACATGTATTTGTGCCCGGTGAAACCACTTCCGCAGCTTACCTCGCTGAATTTTTAGGCAGCGGGTCCGGCGCATGGAACGGTACAGCGATCATCGAGCCTCATGAGATGCTGAACCGGATCGGAAACGATCCCCAGGCCATTGGATTCTGCAGTCTGGCATCTTTGATGCAATCGGGGAATGGAGAAGTGGACAGCCGTATCGGACTGGTACCGGTGGATGCTGACGGAGATGGAAGTATAGGAGCCTTTGAGGATATTTACCGCTCCGGGTCCATGTTGTCCCATGCGATTTTTGTGGGGCGCTTTCCCCGGAGCCTTTACAGCCGTATTTATGCCCTGACGGAAAAACAACCGGGTTCTGCCGCGGAGATGAATTTTTTGGAATGGCTGGTTAACGGGGGACAGGAGACCCTGGCTATGGCCGGTATTCTGGAGCTTGGTTTCGGGGAACGCAATTCCCGGATGGAACAATTGTCGGGTCATGAGCCCTTAATTGTCAATGTGCCGTCACAATCCTCACCAGCCTTGGTATACCTGGCAGTAGCCGGATTTCTTATCCTGCTGGGGACGCTGGTATTTCTGTTGACCGGGATCAGGGGAAGAAAAGGCCTGGCTCCGGAAGAGGGAACTTTTCAGGAATCCGGGTCCAAAGCTTTTCCCGGCGGACTCTTTTTCCACCGGTCGCATACCTGGGCTTTCATGGAGAAAAGTGGCAGGGTAAGGATTGGAGTCGACGGATTTCTGCCGAAGGTAACCGGACCGGTAACCCGGGTGGTCATGAAGCAGCCGGGGGAACAAATCAGATGCGGGGAGCACTTTATTACCCTGATCCAGAACGGGAAGCGACTGGAGATCGAAGCCCCTGTATCTGGCATAATCACCGAGCAGAATGAGGAGCTGCTTCATGATGCATCTCTGCTGAACAGCCATACCTATTCCGAAGGCTGGATCTTGATGGTGGAGCCGCAGAACTGGATCTCTGAAATGAAGTCCTATTTCATGGGCCCGTCCTATTCCGACTGGCTGCAAAAAGAAGGGGTCAGACTCAAAGATTTCTTTGCCTCAGTCCTGAAGCCGGAGAAAAATATGGAACCCGGGCTGGTCATGCAGGATGGCGGGGAGATCAAAGAAGGAGTGCTGGAATCCTTCGGCCCTCGAGTTTGGGAGGAGTTTCAGGAAGGCTTCATTAATCCCAAAAAATAAGCAATCACTCAAGGCCCGGACCTGCTGTCCGGGCCTTAATCAATATTCATCCTACTAATCTTATAAATATGGCTATTAACAGACGTAATTTTTTCAGGGCTTTAGGGATCACCGGGGTGGCACTTGGAACAGGCAAAGAGCTGAATGCCGTTCCTGAGAAAGGAGCTGAAACAGAGTTTTATGGAATTCTTTACGACTCGACCCGTTGTGTGGGATGTCAGAGTTGTGAACTGGCCTGCGTCATGGCTCAAGGTCTTCCTGAACCCGATCCGGAGGATTATCCCATGCCCGGGACCATACGGAAGACCAATGAAAACAGGCGTACAGTAATCAATGCCTACGAACATGCGGAGCTGGGAGAGATTTATGTAAAGAGCCAGTGTATGCACTGCAATACCCCGGCCTGTGCTTCGGCCTGTCTTACTCAGGCCATGCACAAGACCGTGGAAGGGCCTGTGATCTGGCGCGACCGAAAGTGTATGGGCTGCCGCTATTGCATGGTATCCTGCCCCTTTGATGTTCCAAAATTTGAATATTTCAGTTCCAACCCGGATATCGTGAAATGCGATATGTGCTTCGACCGCCTGCAGGAAGGCCAGTTGCCGGCATGTGTAAGCGATTGTCCGGCTGAGGCACTTACCTCCGGTACCCGCAGGGAACTGATTGCTGAAGCACGCCGCCGGATCCATGAGAATCCCGACCTCTATTACGATGGCATCTACGGCGAAGATGAGGCAGGAGGAACGGGATACCTGTACCTGTCGCCGGTTCACCTGCATAAACTGCTGGAGGAGACCTACCGTTTAATGACCCATTCCATCAAAATAGCCGATATCAGTTTTCTGAGGGATTTCAAAGCAGGAAACGACCGCGTGCTCTGTAGTCCGAACCAGATAAAGCAGGCCTGTGTGGCCCTGTTGGTAAATGCTTCAGAGGCCATCCAGTACCGGGGTGAAATTATCATTCGTACCACAAATCCGGATAAGCAGCATATCACCATCAGTGTGATAGATAATGGTACGGGAATTTCCAAAGAAGATATGCCACATATCTTTGAACCTTTCTTCTCCACCAAGAGAGATACCAGCGGGATAGGGCTGGGGCTCTCTATCGTGCATGGTATCGTGGAGAACCACAAGGGGCAGATCGAGGTGAAAACTGAGCCCGGCCAGGGAACAACTATTGAAATTACGCTTTCTCTTACGGAAGTCTAAAAGATAAAATCATGTCAAACCTAGTATCCATTCTGATAGTCGACGATGAAGAATCTGTGAGGGATTCCCTTTATAACTGGTTTATTGATGATGGTTACCATGTCGAATGTGCCGAAAATGCCAAGAAGGCACTATCGCTTCTGAATGAAAAGGAGTTTGATATTGTGCTTGGTGATATTAAAATGCCGGGGATGGATGGTATGGAAATGCACCGCCGGATCCGGGCTCTTCCACATGTTCCCATTGTGATCATTATGACGGCTTTTGCAGCTGTTGATACGGCCGTTCAGGCATTGAAGGAGGGGGCCTTTGATTATGTGACCAAACCTTTTGACCCGGACGATCTTTCTCATCTGATCCGCAACGCAGCCACTCAGGTGGCGCTCAGGGCTGAGAATGAAAACCTGAAGGAGCGTGTGACCACCCTGGTGGATGTGGAGGATATTGTAGGGGAAAGTGAAGTACTGAAGAAAGTGTTGAAGGAGGTGGAAAAGGTGGCGCCGGCCGATTCATCGGTGATCATATTCGGCGAAAGCAATACAGGAAAGGAGCTGGTAGCCAGGGCCATTCATTCGAATTCCCCCAGGAAGTATTTTCCGTTGATCAGTGTGCACTGTGGAGCTCTTTCTGAAAGCCTTCTGGAAAGTGAACTTTTCGGACATGAGAAAGGAGCCTTTACAGGGGCGGCCTTCAACCGCAAAGGGCGCTTTGAAATGGCCGACGGAGGAACCATCTTCCTGGATGAAATCGGGACCATCTCCTCCAAGATGCAGGTGGAATTGTTGCGGGTCCTTGAATCCAAGACTTTTGTCCGGGTAGGTGGAAATAAGGAGATCGCCTCCGACTTCAGGGTGATCTGTGCCACCAACCGGGACCTCAAGGAAATGGTTAATAAGGGAACCTTTCGTGAAGATTTGTACTACCGGCTCAATGTGGTGAATATCAAAATTCCGCCCCTGCGTGACCGGCCCGGAGATATCCCCGGACTGGTGAACCATTTTATCAAGAAGTACTGTACCTCCATGAGCAGGGATATGATCTCCATCGATCCGGCGGCCCTGAAACACCTCGAATCCTTCGAGTATCCCGGGAATGTCCGTTAACTGGAGAACATGATCGAACGTTCTATTGTTGTGGGAGATGGTAATGTGATCAAGCTCAGGGATCTGCCCATGGGCAGGGAGGTGATCAGCTCCTCCATTGAGAGCCTGGAGGACCTGGAGAAGAAGCATATTGCCAAGATCCTGGAGAAATACAGCTGGAATATTTCCCGTACGGCCAAAGCCCTGAGCGTGGACCGGGCAACCCTGTATAACAAGATTAAAAAATACAATCTTAATCAGGACTGATCCGATTGGAGACCGGGAGCATTATACTGGTGTCGTGCGGACTTTTCGAGAAAAAACTGACCGGAAAGGTCGCTGCGGATGTTTCACGGGAGTTTCATTATCCCGTGGGACTGAAAGATTGCAGTCTCGATATCAGCCACTTCTATAATCCGGGACGCCGTCAGTATGATGCCAACAAATTGCTAAAGATGATCACCCAGCGGGCTCCAGCCAATGCGGTGAAGGTCATTGGCATGGTGCGGGTGGATCTCTACATCCCCATCCTTACTTATATTTTCGGCCAGGCAAGCCTGGGAGGGTATACCGGTCTTGCTTCGCTTTATCGCCTGCGTAATGAACACTACGGACTGGAACCGGACTATGATTTATTGATTGACCGATTCAGTAAGGTGATCATTCATGAGCTGGGGCACAGCTTTGGCCTGATCCATTGCAGCAATCCGGTCTGTGTAATGCGTTCCAGTACTTACGTGGAGGACCTGGATCAGAAGAATAAACATTTCTGTTATCGTTGCAGAGCAGAGGTGAACAGGATTGAGGGAATATTGAACTACTGATCCGGGTACTTGTTATAGAAGATATGAGATCCCGATATACGGAAATTAAGGAGCTGTTGGGTAAACCATACCGCGATCTGGAATTCTTGCTTCAATGTCTGGCCGGGGTTCTGGAGGAGAACGGAGAAGCAGATCTGGCCAGGCAGATTCCCTGGCTCTCAGGCAGGGCTCCGGATTTTTCAAGCCCCCATAAACATAAGGTTCTCCGCCTTTATTCCATTGCCTTTCAGTTGCTTAATCTCTGTGAGGTAAACGGGGCCGTTCAGAGCAGGCGGCGTAAACATGATGAGTTGGGACTCGATAGCGTGAACGGATTATGGGGCAGTGTATTCTCCGAGCTGAAAAAACTCGGGGTAAAAGAGACGGTCCTTCTGGATATTTTCGCTGAAGTTGAAGTAGAACCAGTGCTTACGGCTCACCCTACTGAGGCCAAACGACCCGTTGTTCTCGCGCTTTACCGTCAGCTTTATCTGTTGATGGTAAAAAGGGAGAATTCCATGTACAATAAATATGAACAGGAGGAGGTGAAACACGATATCCGGAGAATCCTCCATAAGCTCTGGTTTATCGGGGAGATTTTTATCGAAAAACCTGCCCTGGAGTCCGAATTGGAGAATGTTCTGCACTATTTCTACAAGGTTTTTCCAGAAGTGCTTCCCATGCTTGACTACAGGCTGCAACAGGCCTGGAAAGAGGCAGGATACGATCCCGCCTCGGTGCAGGACAGCAGACACTTTCCTGCCATAAGCTTTGGTAACTGGGTGGGCGGGGACAGGGATGGGCACCCGCTGGTTACCGCGGAAGTTACAAGCCAGGCACTGAAAGCCTTCAGGGTTCATGCCATGAAACTGGTACTGGCCCGTCTGGATGAACTCTCCCACAGGGTGAGTATCTATTGCGAACCCGCTTGTCTGAGCCCTGAATTCAGCCGGAGACTGAATGAACTTGAAAAGGAATTGTCGCCCGGCTCTCTTATCCCCCATCCCGAGCCATTCAGGCATTATGTCCGCTTGTTAAAGCTTAAGCTTCCTGTGACTGAACAGCCGGGAGGGGGTGTCGACCTGGCCGACAGGCCCTTTTCCTACCACCATTCGGATGAGCTGGTCCGGGACCTGAACTTACTGAAATCTGCCCTGCTTAGTTTTGGGGCCGGTTTCCTGGCTCAGGATGATGTTCAGCAGGTCGTCCGGCACCTGGAGATTTTCGGATTTCACCTGGCACGTCTGGACATCAGGCAAAACAGCCACTACTATGAAGAGGCCCTGACAGATATTATCAGAAGCGGTATTCCGGAGCAGTATAAAGAGCTGTCGGGAAAGAAGGGATGGCTTGTATCGTTCATTTTTTCCGAGCTGGAACAGAACCGGCCCTTTAATGCGCGAACGGAGTTCCTTCCTTCCGATCAGGCCAGGGAGGCCGTGGAGGTTTTTCACTCCCTCCGCAGGCATATCCGGAGTTATTCCGAAAGGGCACTGGGCTCACTGATAGTGAGCATGACCCGCAGCGTGACAGATTTATTCACGGTGTTCCTGCTGGCCAGAGAGGCCGGTTTCTCCCGCTTGACTCCGGGGGGACTGGTTTGTCCTGTTCCGGTGGTACCCCTCTTTGAGACCATTACGGACCTGGAAGCGGCACCCGGAATCCTGGACCAGTTTCTTTCACACAAGATGACCAGAAACAGCCTGGAATATGTCAGGGAAAAACGTAAATGGAACCTTCCGGTGCAGGAAGTGATGATCGGATACAGCGACAGTAACAAGGACGGGGGAATCCTGGCCAGCACCTGGCACCTTTACGATGCCCAGGTGAAACTGGAGGCAGTCGGAAGGAAACACGGGGTTAAGATCCGTTTTTTCCATGGCAAGGGAGGAACAATCAGCCGGGGAGCCGGTCCTACCCACTGGTTTCTGAAATCGCTGCCGCCCGGCACCCTGAACGGACAGCTGAGGATTACCGAGCAGGGAGAGACCATTGAACGTAAGTATGCCAATAAAGTAAATGCGGCATATAACCTGGAGTTGCTGTTGGCAGGTACGGCCTATCAGACCATTCTCAATCACCTGAAACAGGCGGAGAATGCTCCTGACCGAAGCACCCTCTTTTCCTATATGGCAAAGGAGAGCTACAAAGCCTTTAAGCAACTGACTTTGCATCCCTCCTTTATCAGTTTTTATGAACAGGCTACTCCCATTGATGTGATCGAATCAAGCAAGATCGGATCGCGTCCGTCCCGCCGCAGGGGAAAACGAAGCCTGGAGGATCTGCGTGCCATTCCCTGGGTTTTCAGCTGGACCCAGTCCAGGATGAACGTCTCCAGCTGGTATGGGGTGGGATCCACCCTGCTGAAGATGAAAACGGAGGAGCAGGAGAAATACGCCCTCCTGAAGGAGCTTGTAAAAACGGATGATTTTGTCAGGTATGTACTCACCAATGTGGACACCAGCCTGGCTGCCACCGATGAGGACATCATGAGCATGTATGCCCAACTGGTTGAAAAGGAACAGGTCAGGGCTGATATCCTGGGTATGCTGCTGAAGGAACTGGCCCTGACCCGGGAAATGATGCTTGATCTTCTGCATACCCCCATCTCCGAGCGCAGGGTCAATCATCACCTTTCCACCCGCTTAAGAGCCGAAGCGCTGCTCCCGCTTCACCAGGAACAGGTAAACTTGCTGAGACTCTGGAGACAGGCGCAGAAGGAAGGGGAGAAGGGCCGGGCCGATCAATTGCTGCAGGACCTTCTTTTGAGTGTGAATGCTATTGCCAGTGCCATGGGGACTACCGGATGAGGCTGCCATTACCAATTCTGTCTGCCCGGACGATTTCCGCGATGCTGCTTTCGCCTTTCAGAACGTGTCGACTTGCCCCGGCCTGGTACGCTGCCCTGCTTCGAATTGACTGAAGGTATTCCGTCCCGGCTTTGCAGCTTGCCAAAACGGATGCCTATAAATACTGTCTGGGGGCTTATGGGTCCATATAAATAAGCAGGGTCCCGGTTGATTCCCTTGTCAAAATCATCCTGGTAGGAATTAAACACATTCTTGATGCCTCCTGAAAATTCGACGGAGGCCCCGTTCAGTTCTGCAGTGTATGCGAGTTTCAGTCCCAGGTCGAAGAAGGGATCAGAAGTACGCAGTTCTCCTTCCGGGTTTTCTGTTCCGAAATAGGGAACCAGCATTTTACCGGTGTAAGTTCCTGTACCAGACAGGCAAATACGTCTGGCAAAGTCCCAATCCAGGGCCAGGAATCCATAGGAGTCGGGTGACCGGAAAAAGTGGGTCTCTTCGAATTCCTGAGCTTTTTCAAATTCACGGTTCTGCAGGGTGAAACCTGAGCTTAGGTCAAAATCTCCCGACGGCCTGAGTTTGAACTCCATGTTGATGCCGTTTACCCAGGCGCGGCCTTCGGCGTTTACCCGGGTGTAAATGACCGTGCCACCTTCATCGGGTGACCCGTATTCATTGGCAAAGGCATCCTCCAGTCGGGTATAAAAGGCTTCCACCAGCAGTCCCGTACTGGTGCGGCCAAATTGTCTGTTGTAATCCAGGGAGGCCATTATGGAATGACTTGTTTCCTGCCTCAGGTCCAGGGCATTCTCATGAACGACCTGGCGGGATCCGGAGGTCTCTATATGAAGATCCTCGTCGAAAATCTGGGGGGCCCGGTAACCCTGTGAATAGCTCAGCCTGCCCTGAAGAGACTCCAGTAACCTGTACATCAGGCTGATCCGTGGACTGAACACAGTGCCCTTGCTTGATCCCTTATCTTCGTTTACCAGGTCTTTGATCGCGTAGTGATCAAAGCGGGCCCCCAGAGCAGCTTTGAATTTGTTCAGTTTCAGATCGTACTGGACGAACACCCCGGTGGTAAGGGAGGACTGATCGGCAATGACGGTATTTTGCGTATGGGGGATGGACTCCTTGTTATCCCCTGAGATAACAGCCCTGTCCCAATCGGGATAGCCCAGCTTTTTGTCCAACAGGAATCCGCTTGTGTTTTCAATGCCACTGACCAGGCTTGAATTTCCGACAACTGCCTTGTACTGCACACCCAGATTATAGGTCTTATCCCTGGAGTTTCCATAACCGTTCAGGGATTGCTCCGCTCCGTAGTATGAATCCCTGTCCAGGAATTGCCCGGAGGTATAAAAGGAGAGCAGGTCATAGTCGCGCAGATAACGTTCATAGGTGATTCCCGCCACCTTCATTCGGTGTTCCACGGCTTCGGCGATGTCCCGTTCGTGCTCCGGGTAGTCCTGCATATTACCTCCGTCGCGCTCTTCATTTATGGCGAAGAAATCCAGGGTCAGTTTGTCACGGTTTCCGAAGCGGTGGAAAGCCCGGGCCCCGAAGGTCAGATTTTCGAGAGGAGCCAGTTCGGAGAAACTATCCTTGTTGGCATCGAATATCTCCCGCTTCCGGGAAAACCCATAGAGAGATAAGCCTGATTTACGATCGTCTGATACCACGGAAGTGTTGAAAGTGATGGAATAGTCTGCCGAATTACCCCCTGAACCTTCCACACCCACTCCCGTTTGCGCGTAGGAAGCTCCTGCCTGGTAACTGTTGTGTACCGGGTCCCTGAGAATGATTTTGATGGTTCCTGCAATGGCATTGCTGCCAAAGAGGGCCGAACCTCCTCCACGGACCACCTCTATTTTTTTCACCATGTTCGAAGGGATCAGTTCCAGCCCGTAGACCCCTGCCAGTCCGCTGAAGATGGGACGGCTGTTGATAAGGATTTGGGAGTAGGCCCCTTCCATACCGTTCATCCTTACCTGGGAGAATCCACAGTTCTGGCAGTTGTTCTCCAGACGAAGTCCGGGTGAAAAGTTAAACCCCTCGCCCAGGGTCTGGCTCTGTGTGCTGCGGAAGATCTGTGATCCGATGGTATTCACGATGACCGGGGCTTCGGTTCGCTTCTGTTCGCTGCGGTCGGCTGAGACCACCACCTCTTCCAGATTCATAATATCTTCTTCCAGTTCGAACTTCAGTTCGGCAGTCGTTTGTTTTTTTAGATGGACCGGCATTTCCCGGGGCTTATAACCAATGACACTGACCGCGATGGTCTGTTCGCCAACAGGAAGATTGAAAAGATGGAAGTGACTGGTTTCATCCGTTACGGTCCCGATGGTGGTACCCTTCACTGCCACATTGGCAAAGGGTATATGGCGACCCTGACTTACTACATGACCAAGCAGGTTTGCGTCACCTGGCTTTTTTTGTGCCTGCATGAATTGAAAGAGGCTTAACAGAAACAGAATGGAGATGATATGTGCTTTAAACATTGTTTTTTGTGTGTAATTGTAATGAGGATCTGCGTGCCAGCCGGCACACTATACTTCCTTAACATGGGCCTTAGGCCCTGATACAGGAATGAAAACGAATTACACACTTGCCGGAGGGGCTCTTCCCGGAGAAACCGGAACCAGAGAGGGCAGCAGGCTGTTTAAGGCCCGGAAACGGAAGGCAATGGATCGGGGACAGGCTTTCAGCACAAATATGGCACATGCCTAGATGGTGATAATATCAAGCTGGTCCAGCAGAAATAATTCCAGGCTGGAATGCTGGTGATCTTTTGCTTTATGATCATCCGCAGTTTTTGAAAAAGGGTGTGCGTGACTGACCAGAGAACCGTTTGGCATCAAATGGATATGGATGTAAAGCGCCCTGTTCACTATTACAAAGCTCATGATCAAGACCATGAGACTGGCTGTCAACTGCTTCATAACCAAAACGGTTCTCCCTTTCATCGTATGCAAAATAACAGAAGTTTGAGCGTTTACCATATACCTGAAACATGGTATTTTTCCGCCCTGAACAATCTAACTTATTCTAACCATGAAGGAGCTTTGCTTCTCCGGAATCTTATTGAGGAATAGTTTCATTGCCCCAGGGCTTGCTCTCCTCTCCCATATTCTTTCGCCACTCGTGCCGCCACCGGTGGATATCTATCATATTGATCACCGGCATGAGTTTGCGTGCCTCCTTGTCCGGTATGGGTTTCAGCTTCACCGGTGCATCCTGGTACCAGTAAGCTACGGATGCCATTTCCAGGGTAAGCACATTGTTGTGTCCGTGTTCAATACTAAAAAGCAGGGACCTGTCAAAGTAAATGGGATCTTCAATATGAAAACGGAAGCAGTGGGTCCGGCCCATCCACATCAGCTGATCAGGGACGCGGGCATAGCCAAAGTAGGGATGCTTGTAGAGTTCATTGGGGCACCAGGAAGAGTTGAAATAATCCTCAGTGCCGGTTCCGTGAAGCACGGGTTTCTCCGATCCATCAATATAGAACATGTCGTCCCCTTCTCCATACCAGACCGGGGTAGGGCAGTTGACAAAATAGTTTACTCCCACGTAGTGTCCCTTGCCTCTTGTCTCCAGGATCTTGTAATTCCCCTTCCCCAGAGGATTTTCCCCGGTTTCTGCCGGAAGGATGCCCCATTCATTCTCCCCTTCGGGAGCGGCTTTTGTCACTTCCTGATTATACCAGGCGTGAAAATAGGCCAGGTTTTCGGCGGGCTTCTCCTGCTCGATATAGTCCAGGTAAAAGTAGAAGGCCCCGATCTTAATATCTGCCTGGTTCTCTATTTCGATCCGGGCTCCTCTGGCAAAGGGCATTTTAAAGTAGGAAACCAGGGCATTTCCTTTGACAGGCGAGGCAGCCAGTGGAAGAGAGGCCCATGGGTAGGTCTCATCCCAGCCCTGCCCGAAAAAGGGTCCGATGGGCGATTCCACCGAGGGGTATTCCTTTCCGTCCCAGTAGATCCTGAGGATGATATCCGAACGGTTCAGCCCGGGGGCCTCCGGACTGATGGTGATCCAGATATGGTTGATGCATCCTGCTCCTTTTATATCAGCAATCACCCTCTTTTCACCGGGTTCGATGTTCTCAAAGCGATCGTTGTTTCCTCCCGAGCGATCGAAGCTGCTGACTCTTTTACTTTTTACGCCCTGCTTGATGGTGGTGATGTTTTCCAGGGCGGATTGTGCCCCGATACTACTGATGGTGAAGGGCAGAAGTAAAAGCAGCGCCAGGAGAAAGGTGTTTTTCAGTTTCATGATTTTCGTGTTATTGTTTCAGAAAGTACCAGGCTGGAGACACAGAAGAGCAGGAAGAGATAGAACCCTCCCAGCAATTGGGTTCCGTTGGTGGTAAAGATTTCAACCGGTTCGGAAAGCTCTGTAAGCTGGTCGAGCTGACTACCGATAATCCCGTTGAATCCGATATAGGCCATAAAAATGGCTACCACCATTACATCGGCCATGGACCATTTCCCTGATTTGATGACGAAGAATTGAATTAGTATGTTCTCCCTCAGCTTGTTAATTCGGTACGAGTAGAGCAGGGAACTGATCAGTTTTAAGGAGGGAAAAATGATACTGAAGGTGAATACCAGCACACCCACAAAGATCATGGGCAAGGTTCCCTCTTCGATCAGGATACGGACCACATCGGTAATACTTTTACTCTGGAAAAAGATGATGTTGTTCAGGAAGGTGATCTTTTCTCCCATCAGCTGTAACATCAGATGATCTATCCTGGCTTCCAGGTCGATCATGGGAGTGGTGATCCCTCCCAGCAGCAGGCAGAAGGAGGCGGCGATCAGCAGGGTGGCCTGCACCTGGTTGAGTTTTCGTTTTGTGAGCAGATTGACCATAAAGGCAAGGGTAACCAGGAGCAAAATCAGGATCACACGCAGCTTGATGTCCCTGTTTTTTAATTGGATTTCTTCCTGTATGATTACCTTGCATAGATCCTTGTCGATACAGTCGTAGCGTTCCATTATAACCTGTAGCGGGGCCATTTCATCCAGATTATAGGTAGAGGAGGCAAATTCATTTAGTTTGTCGGAGAGGAACTGCTGGATGAAGGCCTTGTTTTCCGGCCTATTCAGTTCGTTTACGATCTGGCTGGCATAGGAAGGAACACTGTCGCGCAGGGGATCCAGGTTAATGGTAAATCCGGAAAACCAGCTTTTTATGCCTGAGAGCCTGCCCGATGTTCTGGTCTTCATCATCTGCTCCACATCATCAATCAGCTGATAGAGGATGTTTTCGAGGTTCTGAAGCACCTTATCCCGGCTTTCGGGGGTGAGCTGGAATTCAAGTATTTTAATACTCAGAATGGTAGATAGCTGACTGCTCCATTCATCCACATTCAGAAGCCCGTACCGGATATGGTTGATCTCCGCCAGGTCGGTTTTTAACTGTTGATTCTGCCTGGCCAGGGATATATACTCGATGTTCAGCACCATGGCAGCAACAAGGGCTACGGTGCTGATCGCGATTTTCAGATGGGCCCTTCCGGGTCTATGCTCAGTCATCGGATTTTCCCATTGAAGCAGCATAAGTTACTAAAAAGATTTTATCTCTTATATTTGATGCTTCTTATAATTCCTAAAACCCCGTACAAATGACATTTCATACTTTTTTCCTGCTCCTGTCAGGCTTTGCTTTAAGCCTGAACCTGCATGCACAAAGGGATCCTGTGATGGAGAAGATCGTGGAGATTGGTCAGAGCGATAACCGGACCATGGAGCACCTGGATATCCTCTGTAACCGCTTTGGAGGAAGGCTTGTCGGTTCGGATGCTTATGAGAATGCGGCCATGTGGGCAGCCAGTAAGTTTGAAGAGTGGGGCCTGGAGGTGGTGATGGATGAGATAGGTGAGCTGCCGGTGGGTTTTAACCGCGGTCCCTGGTTTGGAAGGCTTATCGGGGAAAAAGGAATGAACCTGCACTTTGCAACGCCCTCCTATACCTCGGGAACCAGGGGGGTGCAGCGCGGTCATGTGCTTATTGAGCCCCGGACAGAGGCTGAGTTCAACAGGAAAAAGGGAGCTCTGAAAGGGGCCTGGGTGCTGGTAGGAGGTGAGAACCAGGGCTGGCCCATAGATATTTCGGCGGAGGCCGATACACTTCGCGACTCCATCAAACTGGTCAATGCAGAAACTGAAAAGATAAACAGCCAGATCAGGAGGGAGAACAGGAACAATCGCGGAACGGATAAACCACAAAAAGAGTTGTTGCCCCTGATGGATGAGCCGGCACTCTTTTACAGGGAGATGGTGGAGGCGGGAATCCTTGGGATTATACAGTCATCCAAAACTCCGATCCGGGCACTCTATGACCGGAAGAACCTGCATGATATGACTTTTGAAACACTGCCCGCCGTTCCCGACATCAAACTGGATGAGCACCAGTACCGGGAGATCTACCAGATGACAGAGGAGCGACGCTACTTCCAGCTGGAGTTCGATATCCGGAACCATTTTAAAATGGGCCCGGTAAAGTACCATAATGTGATCGGAGTCATTCCCGGAAGCGAATTTCCGGACGAGTATGTGATTGTGGGTGGGCACCTGGATGCTTTCGATGTGGCCACAGGGGGTGTGGACGACGGGTCGGGTGTAACTCCTTCCATGGAAGCTGCCCGCTTGATCATGGAGGCCGGGGGAAAACCCAGGCGGACCATCCTGGTGATTCTCTGGGCCGGGGAGGAGTTCGGATTGTATGGATCCACCAGCTGGGTGGAGCGCTTCGAGTCGGACCTGGGGAAGGTCTCCAATATGGTGAACCGCGACGGAGGGCCTACTGTGCCCGTGAGCCTGACTGTAGCTGCGTCACAGATGGACGATTTCAAAGAGATCGCTGAGGTGATCAACACCATCAACCCCGACTTTCCCCTGGAGTTAAAGGAGCGTACACCCGCTCCCAGGCCTGAAAAGCCCTGGGGAACTGACAGCGGGCCCTTTGCGGTCAAAGGGGTTCCAACCATCGGTTTTGATTGCGCTGATCCCAAGGGATATAACTTTGATTACGGAGAGATCTGGCACACGGAGCGGGACCTTTATAACAAGAGCATCCCCGAATACCAGGAGCAGGCTGCCACGGCCACGGCCGTACTGGTATATGGTCTGGCCATGCTGGACCATAAACTCTCCAGGGAGGGCTATTACGTGAAAAAGGCGGAAGAGCCTGTAAAACAGGCAAAAAAAGCCAGGAAACGAGAATAACCGGCTCCATACTGCCGCTACGTGGCAGTATCCCGTGTACCAAGTTCAATTCTCTCTGTTTTTGAAGGCTGCTTCAGTTTTTACCGTTCAGATTCGTTTGAAAATGGAAGGTTTTTTTATTCTTTAGTGTAGTGGTCCGATCAGCTCAATAAAGGTACCATCCGGATCCCGGACCAGCACAAAATGGTCCTGTTCATTGAGTTGGACGGGTGTCTCTCCCAAAAGCTTCACTTGATTCTTTTTAATTCTTTGCAGGAAGGGTTCCAGGCTGTTCACGTTGATGGTGACATACTGCACGCCGGTATCATCATGGATGTAGCCGGGGATGGGGTGGGAGCCCTCTCTTTTAAAACTCATCAGCTTCCACTGGTTGGCACCGGGACTATCCTGCAATTTCAAGACATCCACATGAAAGGCAATCCCATCGGTGAGTCCGGAGATCTTGCCAAAGTTTTCGTCCACATCAAATTCACTCACCCTGGTCATTCCGATTACGTTCAGATAGAAATCCAGGGATTTTTCGATGTCTTTGCAGACCACACCTACACCGATGAGGCCACTTGAAAATTCATTTTGTGCCATAGTTATGGAGCTTGTCATGATGGCAATTAACAGGAGGATAAATCGTTTTTTCATGAAGTAAAGATTTAAAATGGTAAGAGCGTTAAGTTCGGTTTACACTATCATATACCAGCACCTTTTTCCAAAGGGAGGATGCATTCTCAATGAACTTCAGATGGGCGGGATGCTCCTGGTATTGGTCGTGCTCCTTTTTGGAGTCAAAGGTGACCAGCAGATTTATGGAATAGCTGTTGTCGATCACATCACGATCTGTATTTGCCGGCGGGCCCACATGGACCTTTTTTATCTCATCCACCTGTTTAATGAAGAGAGTCAGCTCTTTCAGGAATTTCTCTTTTACTTCGGGGGTATCGTCTGTCAGCCAGAAGAATACCATATGGAAAAAGCCTCCTTCCAGCTCTTTCTGATCCCCCTTCGGGGCTTCTGAGGGGTTCAGCTGGCCTGCCCGGGCAGCAGACCCCATTGCCAGCATAGCGGTGATACCACTTAATTTTCTGATAAAAGTTCTTCGTGCTTTCATATCGGATTAGTTATTGTCAGGTTTATCAGATCAAGTTAAGCATAAAAGGGGTAATCACAAATCTGACTGAAGGAGAGGAAACTTGTGGGAATGACTAGGGCGGCAGTCTGGTTTTTGTATCTTGTCAGGATAAAAATCCGGTATACGTCCTGGATTTGTAGCCCTGGCAGGAGCTTCAGCAGATCGAAACAGGGAAAGGGGCCGATGCCATGGTCTGTATGATCTTGTAAGAGTTGGAATAAGCATAGATTAAGTCATGAAAGCACTGGTATTAGAAGCGTATAATAAACTGGTATATAAAGATTTTCCGGATCCTGTCATCGCTGATGACGAGGTTCTGGTCAAGGTAGAAGCCGCCGGAATCTGCGGATCGGATGTCCACGGGATGGACGGGAGCACGGGACGCAGGATCCCTCCTCTGGTGATGGGACATGAGGCTGCCGGGGTGATTGCCGGTGTGGGGAAAGCAGTGAAGGATTGGAAACCTGGTGAACGGGTGACCTTTGACTCCACCATTTACAGTCTCGACGACTGGTATACCCGCAAGGGGATGTACAATCTGAGTGATGGGCGGATGGTGCTGGGGGTAAGCCCGGAGGAGTACCGGCGGCACGGTGCCTTTGCCGAGTTTGTAAATGTACCCCGGCACATTCTCTACAGGATTCCTGAAGGTGTGTCTTTTACCCAGGCCTCCATGGTGGAACCGGTCGCGGTGGCTGCCCATGCTGTGGGGCTGAGTCCGCTGGAGTGGAACGATACCGCTGTGGTGGTTGGATGCGGAATGATAGGTCTTTTTGTGATCCAGGTTCTGAGGGCCAGGGGATGCGGCAGGATTATTGCGATTGATCTGGAGGAGGAGAAGCTTGTTCTGGCAAAGAAGCTCGGTGCCGATCTGGGTTTGAATCCAAACATAGACGATATCCGGCAGGAAGTAGAAAAATTCACCGAGGGACGGGGTGCTGATGTGGCATTCGAGGTGGTGGGAATCACCGAAACGGTAAAAATGGCTATTGAATCTGTTAGAAGAGGAGCCACGGTAAGCCTGGTAGGGAACCTTTCAAAAACAGCTGAGATCCCGCTGCAGGCAGTGGTAACGCAGCAGATCAGGCTGCAGGGAAGCTGTGCCATCTGCGGGGAGTATCCGGCAGTGCTGGAAATGATTGCCCGTGGCGAGGTGAAGGTGGAAGCCATCCTGAGTGCAGAGGCTCCTTTGTCGGAGGGGGCATCCTGGTTCCGGCGCCTCTATAATAAGGAGCCCGGACTGATTAAAGTTGTTCTGAAACCCTGAAACTATGAAAAAGCGGTTAAAAACAGCCCTGGCAGGGCTGGGCAAGGTAACAGAGATGCATGCCAGGGCCCTGGTAAACCTGAAGGAGTCGGAATTCACTGCTGTTTGCAGCAGGAGCAAGGAAAAGGCCCTTGCTTTTTCAGCCAGGTACGGGGTCAAAGCCTATACCGATGTGTCCGAAATGGTCGCAAAGGAGCAGATTGATGTGGTCATCATCTGCACCCCGCATCCCAATCATCGTGAACCCACCCTTGCAGCCATGGAAGCCGGGGCTCATGTATTGATCGAAAAGCCCCTGGCCTCTTCCCTGGAAGACTGTGATGCCATGATCGAAGCATCGAAAGCCTGCGGAAAACAAATCGGGGTGGTCTGTCAGCGCCGGTGGTACCCTCCGGCCATGCGGGTCAGGAAAGCCATCGATGCCGGGAAGATCGGGAAACCGGTATTTGGCACTGTTAATATGCTGGGCTGGCGGGATGAGTCCTATTATAAGAGCGATCCCTGGCGGGGTACCTGGAAAGGGGAAGGGGGCGGTGTTTTAGTGAACCAGGCTCCCCACCAGCTGGATATGCTTCAGTGGTTTATGGGAGAGATTGAGGAGTGTTACGGACTTTGGTCCAATCTGAACCATCCTTATATCGAGGTGGATGATACGGCCAGTGCCATCTTAAAATTCAGGAACGGAGCCGTAGCGAATATCATTGTATCCAACTCTCAAAAACCCGGCATTTTCGGGAAGGTCCATGTACATGGGGAAAATGGAGCTTCTGTGGGGGTACAAACCGATGGGGGAGCCATGTTTGTGGCAGGAGTCTCTTCCATTCTGGAGCCGCCGGTGAATGATCTCTGGACCGTTCCGGGAGAGGAGAAGATGCTTCAAAAGTGGGTCAGGGAGGACTCGCACTTTTTTAACAGCCTGCCGAATCAGATGGACTATTTTCATGAACGGAATATCGAAGATTTCCTTCGGGCAGTGCTGGAGGACAGGAAGCCCCTGATCACGGGTGAAGAGGGCCGGGTTACCGTTGAAATTTTTACCGCCATCTATCGTTCCACGCGTGACGGCCGCCCTGTGAAGTGGCCTCTGAAGCCCGAACAACTTGATGATTTTGACGGCCGGGACTGACCTTCCCCGGTTCCGGAAATCTGCTATTTAATAAGCAGGCTCAGTTTATCCAAAAGTTCATCAACGATAATGGGCTTGGTGATGTAATCATTGCAGCCTGCCTCCAGAGCCTTCTCCCGGTCCCCGGTCAGGGCATAGGCTGTTTGCGCAATAATGGGCACATAGGGATTGAATTCCCTGATCAGGCTGGTCGCCTCAAGGCCATTTATATCAGGCATCTTGATATCCATCAAAACCAGGTCAATATCCGGATGATCCCTGCAGGCTTTCACGGCCTCCCTTCCTGTGGTGACATGTAACAACTCCCTGGTCAGATCTTTGGTAAGGACCGAAAGGTGCAAAAAAGAGGAAATGTCATCTTCGGCGATCAGTATTTTCAGGCGGCCGGGCAACTCCACTCTCTGGCTCACAGCTTTGACTTCCATTCTGACTGGCTCCTTCAATTCCGAGCGAATATACGGAAGGGTAAAATAAAAGGTCGAACCGCGGCCGATGACTGATTCAAGCCATATTTTTCCACCCAGCATTTCCACCAGACTTTTTGCGATGGAAAGTCCCAGTCCGGATCCCTCGTAAGCATTCCGGTCCTCAATATCGGCCTGTTCGAAACGATTGAATACAGCTATTTGCGCTCTTTCGGGATTCCAATGCCGGTATCTTTAATATAGAACTGCAGCAACTTGTCAGCTTCTGCATGGTCCAGAGTATAGCCAAATTCCACGAAGCCTTCCCGGGTATATTTAATGGCATTTTTGATGAGATTTGTCAGAATGGAATGAAGTTTCTGTTCGTCGGTCCGGAGGATCAAAGCCCGGTCCGGAATGCCTTTTTTACAGCTAAGCTGAAGTCCTTTCTGGCTTGACTCCGGGAGGAAGAATTGATAGAGGGTATCCAGCAACTCATGAATGTTGGCATTGTCAATTTCTATTTTTACCTGTCCGGTCTCCAGTTTTGAAATATCTATCAGATCATTCACCGTGGCCAGCAGGCGTTCACCACTTTTATTAATAATATCGATATATTCCTGCATGCTTTCCTCTGAAAGAGAGGGCTTGGAAAGCAGGTTTGTAAAGCCGAGGATTCCGTTCATGGGGGTTCTGATCTCATGGCTCATATTGGCCAGGAAGGCCGATTTCAGCCGGTCACTCTCCTCCGCTTTGTCCCGGGCAAGCCTCAGCTCCCTGTCTTTCGAGATCAGATACAGTTCTGCCTGTTTGCGGTCAGTGATATCCATGGCGGTAAAAGTGACCCCTTTCTGCAGATCTTCCGCGTCCATGGGAGTGGAGCTTATCAGGATATCCCTGATGCTTCCGTCTTTGCATTTCCAGCGGGTTTCAATGCTTCCCGTACCCCGTTCAGCGATCTCCCCGTATTTTACGGAACCCACATAGTCGTAGTCACTATCTGACAGATAAAGCATCCTGGCCGATTGGTTCAGGAGTTCCTCTTCGGTGTAACCGCTCAGCTCGCAGACTTTTTCATTTACCGCCGTAAAATGCCGGTTGACCACCACCCCAATCCCAACGGGAGCAGCACGGAAAATACTCTTGAGGTATTGTTCCCGCTGATGAATCAGGAATTCCGCCTCCTTCAGGCTGGTCACATCCTGGATCACTCCGGTTACTATATTTTCTTCCGGGTTATACTCAGCTATGGAGTGCACATCAATAATATGACCGGTTTTCTTATTTTCTAACTTAAACTCAATATCGTATTTCTCCTTTCCCCTTATAAGATCCGACATCGCCTGGTTGAGCATTTCCCTGTATTCAGGCAACGGGATCTCCCGGATCACTTCAAAGCTTGTGATTTGACCGGGCAACCCATATATCTTGAAGGCCTCCTTTGAGCCAGTGACCTCATGGTTATGGAGGTTGAGGATCCAGCTGCCCAGTTTGGCGATGCTCTGTGCCTTCTTCAGGCCGGCTTCGCTTTCCCGGATTTTGGCTTCTGCTTCTTTTCTTGATGTAATATCTATTAGAGAGGCGATACTCTGCTCGGTACCGGGTATAAGGTCCACCAACAGGCTGATGTATTTGAGCCTGTTCTGGCGGTCCACCAGCCTGAATTCATATTCATTCGGGGCTTTGTCCGGCTCTCTTATGCGAATTTCATGCCAGCGTTTCATTTTTTCAATGTCATCCGGTAACACAAAATCAGACCATTTCATCCTGTTCTCTATCTCCCTGACCGTATATCCGACCAGCCTGGAGAATTTCGAATTGGCCAGAGAAATCAGGTTCTCTTTTTCAACGATAACAGTGGCTGTTCCTGTTTTTTCGAAGACAGTCCGGTAACTCTCCTCACTCTCTTTCACCTTTTCCTGCAGCGAGATCTGCTTGGTTACATCTCTGATAGCAGAGATCCGGGCCTTCTTATCCTTGAACATAACTTCCCTGGATTCGATCTCTGCGATGAAGTGGCTCCCATCTTTTTTCCTGGCGGTTACATGGTAGGGTTTTGCTCTTTTTTTCAGCATATTGGCCAATATTTTAGCTTTGTCGCTGGCCCCGGGGACATAGTCCAGTAAATTCTTACCGATGGCTTCATCGCGGGAATAAGCGTTCATTTCCAGAAAGGATTCGTTGGTCTCCAGAACAATGCCCCTGTTGTGCACCACAATGCCTTCAAAAGAGGATTCTGCAAAGAACTTGAATTTCTCTTCGCTTTCCCTCAACTCCCGCTGAATCCTCCTCTCCTGAGTAACATCCCTGACAAAGCCGACATAAGTCCTGGATTCTTTCCGGATGTGGGAAAATATAAGCAGGGTTTTCCCTTTGTATTCTATTTCAAACTGTTGGACCGCTTCGCCGGAGGTCATTTTTTTCAGTGCGGCGAGAACGGTTTTAAGGGAATCCAGGGCGACAAACTTGCGCGCAAGTGAAAAGCCGCTGCTGCCAAGGATCTCCTCCGGGCTTAATTCAGCGATGGAGCAGAAGGCTGGGTTCACCTCCAGCACCTTGAGTTTTTTGTCGGTGATAATTATGCCGTCCAGAGTACCTTCCATCAGGTCTCTCAGGTGGCAGAGCTTCTTTTGAATAGTGAGGATATAGCAGGATATGCCTTCGTTTTCGTATGGATTTACGGTGATATCGACCTCGAATGGGTGATCCTGGCGGGCTTTAAAAAGCACCCCTTCATGTTCCCCGGGTTTCAATGCTGAAAGCGGAATTACACTTGTTGCATCAACTCCGGAAAGTTCTCCGGTAGGGATGTTTAATATTTCAGCGGCAAAACGGTTTCCTTAGAGGATCTTATGCTTGTCCTTTTGAACAAGCAGCGCGGGAACAGGAATGTATTTGAGCGGAGATGGATTCATTTATAAACATAATAGTTTTCAAATGAAATAAACTGCTTTTAAACTTCTGCGATTTATTTCATTGTCAGCTTTTTCTGATAAAAAGTTGTACGAAGGCTTCATTCAAGGGATGGATGAGTGAGAATTCCATATGGAAATTAGCCAAAAGAGCCTTATATTGTCACCACACTCCTTCCCAAATCTGAATCGGCCATGGATAGATCTTTTCTAAAACGAATGCTATTGACCGGATTTTTAATGCCGGTGTTTTTTTCCTCCTGTTCGACAGAAGAGCCTGTACCTGCCGGACCAGAGGTTCTTTTATGGTATAATGAACCTGCAGCCGAATGGACCGAGGCACTTCCCATCGGGAACGGAAGGCTGGGGGCCATGGTTTTCGGGCGGACCGATGTGGAGCGTATTCAGTTGAATGAGGAGTCGCTCTGGTGCAGAAAGGCTTCTTACGAGGACAGCGACGGAACTGAGGCCATTCCTGCAGTCAGGGAGCTCCTGTTTGAGGGAAAGTACCGGGAAGCACAGGATCTGGCTGTAAAGGAACTTTTGCAGGAGCGGCTTCCCGATGGGAGCAATGCTTACCAGACCATGGGGGATCTGACCCTTACCTATGGAGATACTTCGGCCGTGTCGAATTACAAAAGAACCCTGCGTCTCGACAGTGCCCTGGTTAAAGTGGATTATACACGGGGTGGGTTTGATTACCAGCGTCGCGTATTTTCTTCGGCATTTGACAATGTGATTGTTTTCAGGGAGAAGGCTGTAAATGGAGGAAAAATTGATTGTACCATCACATTGTCCAGACCGGGCGAAGGGGAGGTGATTATGTACAAGGACGATATGATCATCATGAAACAGCATGTGGAGAATGGACAGGGTGTTCTGTTTGAAACCCGCTTAAAAGTGATCATGAAGGATGGTCATCTCCACTCAGACGGATTCGGACTGGAGGTGCACGGAACCAGCGATTTGGAAATCCGGATATTTGCTGCCACGGATTACAGGGGTGAGGCGACCTGGGAAGAGTGCGAGAGGTGTATGAACCATTCCATGAAATGCAACTACAACCGGGTCCTGAGAGAGCATGTAAGCGAATACCAGGGATTGTTTAACCGGGTCTCGCTGGACCTGGGTGCATCACCCTTCCGCGACCGGCCAACCAATGAGCGGCTGGTACTGGTTTCGGAAGGGAAGGATGATCCGGGACTGGCGGCGCTCTATTTCAATTATGGCCGTTACCTGCTGATCAGCAGTTCCCGTCCGGGGAATCTGCCGGCCAACCTTCAGGGGCTCTGGAACGAGCACCTGCAGCCTCCCTGGAATTCAGACTACCATATCAATATCAACCTGCAAATGAACTACTGGCCTGCCGAGATCACCAATCTGCCGGAGTGCCACCGGCCCTTCCTGGAGTTTATCGGAGAACTCAGGGAGAGTGGCAGGGAGACAGCCAGTAAAACGTATAATTGCAGAGGTTTCGTAGCCCATCATACCACCGATGTGTGGCACCAGACCGAGCTTTTTGGATCGCCCAACTGGGGCATGTGGCCCATGGGAGCCGCCTGGTCGAGCACCCATATCTGGGAGCATTTCCTGTTTACCGGCGACACCACCTATCTGGAAGAATATGGCTATGAAGTCATGCGGGAAGCGGCCCTCTTTATATCCGATTTCCTGGTGGAGCACCCCGGAACCGGAAAGTTGGTCACCGGTCCCTCCATTTCGCCTGAGAACCGGTTTACCACACCGGCCGGAGATACAGCCGCCATCAACATGGGTCCGGCCATGGACCTCCAGATTGTCTGGCACCTCTTTAACTCTGTTATAGAAGCCGGCAAAGTGCTCCACAGGGATGAGGAATTCAGAATGCTCCTGAGCTCGCAACTGGAGCAGCTGGCACCCGTGGAGATTGGTCAGGACGGAAGGATTCTGGAGTGGTCCGGGGAGGGGCTTAGCGAGCTTGAGCCGGGACACAGACATATATCACATCTGTATGGGCTCTATCCATCGCCTCAGTATAACTGGGCCGAAACCCCGGATTATATGAAGGCTGCGGAGAAGGTGCTTGATTATCGACTGGATCACGGAGGGGGCCATACCGGCTGGAGCAGGGCCTGGATAATCAATTTTTATGCCCGCCTGAAGGATGCAAAACAGGCCCATTATCATATACAGAAACTATTTGAAAAGTCCACACTTCCCAATCTGTTTGATAATCATCCTCCCTTTCAGATTGACGGGAATTTCGGGGGGACTGCCGGGATAGCCGAGATGTTGCTTCAGTCCCATGCAGGATATGTGGAACTGCTGCCTGCTCTTCCCAAAGCCTGGGAGAACGGAAAAGTAACAGGTTTAATGGCTCGTGGAGGTTTCCAGGTTGATATGGAATGGAAGGATGGAGAGCTTATCAAGCTGGGAATCTTATCTAAACTGGGCCAGACCCTGGAGTTACGCCTGGGCTCCGGCGAGGCATCTCTGGCTACCACACCGGGCCAGTTCATCACCCTGGAGGAGGTTCTTCCGGTACTCTAGTCCGCTGCCAGGGTTTTATCTGCCTGGCAGCGGATCATTGATTTTCATAACTTGCAGCATATAAACTCTTTTATGATGAGCAAACAGGTACGTTCAGGACATATCGGGATCCTGACTTCCGGAGGAGATACCCCGGGATTAAATGCAGCGATCCGGGGAATCGGAAAGAAGGCATCACAAGTGTATTCCATGCAGGTGATCGGATTCAGGGATGGATTCCGGGGACTGATGGAAAACCGTTCTGTTCGAATGGATAATAGTATGCTTTCGGGAATCCTGACCCTGGGGGGCACCATCCTGGGAACCAGCAGGGATAAGCCACACAAGATGCCCATGGGAGGAAAACTGGTGGATATGACCGATGTGATTGTGGAGAACTACCACAAGAATCACCTGGATGCTTTGGTTTGTCTGGGAGGTGGAGGTACCCAGAAGAATGCATACAGGCTTTCAAAAAACGGTTGTAATATTATTCACCTTCCCAAAACAATTGACAACGATATCGTAGGCACCGATGTGACTTTTGGCTTTGATACGGCCCTCGGAATCGCTGTGGATGCCATCGACCGCCTGCACAGCACGGCCTCCAGCCATCACCGGATCATCATCGTTGAGATCATGGGCCACCGGGTGGGATGGCTTGCCCTGGGCGCCGGAATGGCCGGTGGAGCGGATGCCATTCTGATTCCCGAAATTCCCTATACCATTGAAAAGCTTGCCAACAGCATCCTGGAACGGGTGAGCCGGGGTAAGCGATTCAGCATTGTTGCCGTTGCAGAAGGGGCCATTACCGTGGAAGGATCCAGTAAGATCCGGGCCATGGAGAAAAAGCTGGATGCTGTGGAGGGGGAGGAGCGGGCCAGATTAAAGGCCCGTTTGTCAGCCCTGGATAAAGAGTACCGGGGGTCCACCATGCAACTGGCCCAGGAACTGGAAACAATCACCGGTCTGGAAACCCGGGTAACCATACTGGGACACCTGCAACGGGGAGGCACTCCTTCGGCGCTGGACCGGATACTGGCCACACGTCTTGGAACGGCTGCCATTGATTATATCCGGGAGGAGCAGTTCGGGATTATGGTGGGAGTGGACAGAGAGGGTACGAAAGCCGTTCCCCTGGAGGATGTGGCCGGGAAAATCAACTATGTTCCCCCGGATCATTCCTGGGTGGTCACCGCCAGGAATCTGGCAACCAGTTTTGGAGATTAAGGTTCCGGTTTATAGGAAGGGTGCCTGGGGCCCTGGCCGAGGTAGGGGACCTGGTCAAATTCCTCCCCGCCGCCTGTGGCCCTGGGATCGCCCGTGGCCTTTAGCTGTTCCAAAAGCAATCCGGAAAGTTTCTCCCTGATTTCCAGGTAAGCAGGATTATCGGCCACGTTCACCAGCTGTTCCGGATCTTTGCGGCAATCATAGAGCTCCTCGGAAGGCCGCTTGCCAAAGGCCAGGTCATAGAGTTCCTGATGCTGCTGATCCTTCTCCCGGTATTCCACCATGTAGCTTTTGGTGGGTCCATTGTCGCAATCTCCCAGCCAGCAGTAGGGAATTGCAGCCTCCAGGTAATTGGGGGTTCCCGAGGGCCAGCGCTCCTCCCTGAAATTCCGGATATAGAGATAGTCGTGGGTACGGATGGCCCGGACCGGATAGCCCCCCAGATCTTCTTCCTGTCCCGGTACATGACGCTCTTTCCCGTGCAGCACATAGCTCCGGTTCTCCCGGTCCACAAAACCGTCTTCCTCCCCGGCAAGCAAAGCGGCGAAACTCTGTCCGGTCATCACCGCCGGAATATCAACTCCGGCCAGTTCCAGGAAGGTAGGGCCCAGGTCTGTGGTGCTGATAAAATCATCCAGCACCCGTCCCGGCTTTTTGATCTTTGATCCCCAGCGAACTGCAAAGGGGATCCGGGCCCCTGAATCATAATTATTGGATTTGCAGCGGGGGAAGGGCATGCCATGATCGCCGGTCATCACAATAATGGTATTCTCCAGTTCCCCGTACTCCTCCAGAATCTTCAAAGCGTTGGCCACCAGGGTATCAAAGCGCTGAACTTCGTAGTAATAGTCGGCCACATCGCTTCGGACCACTTCATGGTCGGGAAGGCACTCAAACAGGCGGATCTTTTCCAGCTCCATACCGCTCTGAACCCCTGTACCCTGGTCGTAGGGGCGGTGAGGATCGGATGTTCCCAGGAAAAAGCAGAAGGGCTGGTCCCCGGTGCGTTCAGCCATAAAGGCAGCAAAGCCGCTTTCTGTATAGTCGTGGCCTGCCGGGTGGCGCTCCCAGTTGCTGATATCCCCGGGCCCCCAGCTTTTCCGGAATCGTCCGGTCTTGTACCCGGCATCCTCCAGCAGCAGGGGATACACCGGAGTGGAGGGATCCAGGGTGCTCCACAGATTTGCTCCGGGGCCCAGTCTCCAGTGGTATTGTCCTGTAAGGATGGCATTCCTCGACGGGGTGCAGGAAGGAGAGGAAATATAGGCATGATTAAAGAGCACACCTTCCCGGGCTATCCGGTCGAATACCGGGGTCTGTACCACCGGGTCGCCATAGATACCCGCATGAGGCCATCCCCAGTCATCGGCGATTGCAAAGAGTATGTTAGGTTTCTGAGTCTGTTCCTGTTTGCATCCGGCTGCAAGCAGTGCCATTACTACCAGGACCGGCAGTGCACCTTTTCTGAATAATGGAGCTATTTTCATAGCCTGAAAATAGTCAATCTTTCGATTACTTCATTCTCTCCAGTTCGGTCTGAACCAGATCTTTTCCCCAATCGGGCCAGAAAGGATCTTCATTCCGGAAGGTCCCGAACTTATTCATGGCCTCCTGGAAGGCGGGTTTGGCTGCTTCCGGACCGCCACCCAGGAACTCAGGCATGTTCATGGTCATCATTCCATCCATATACCACGCTCTGGGGTTCCCTGGATTAAGGTTTTTTGATTTTTCGATGGCATCCAGGGCATCCTGGTAATAAGCAGGTCCCATTGTTTCAGGATCAGTGCTCATTAAACCTATGTAATACAAGGCATTAAGCACCTGAACTTCGGATTCATCCGGAACCAGTTCCAGGGCCATATCCAGAGATTTTTTAGCCCGTTCCAGCAGGGCTTCCTTTTTTTTCATATCTGTTTCCACAAAGCTGTTCACCGTAAGAATCCGTCCGGCGTGATAAGCAGGAAGCCATTGGTCAGGATAGGTGCCCGAGATTTCTTCGAATATGCCGGCAAGTTCCAGTTCATTGGCAGCGTCCAAAGCTGAATGCATCGTTTCAACAGCCGGTTTCATGGCTTTTATATACTTCCTGGATTGGGACATCAAAGGGAGTACCAGCAGGAGAAGACCAACAAACAAAAGAGGTTTTTTCATGACATAGCGGTTTTTAAATGTTCACTGTAAAAATATACGGCAGGGTGCAGTGAAAAAAGAAATTTTCGGCAGCTTATCGTATTTGGTGGATGAATCGGGATAATGCACCGGTGAATTGTTCCGGCTACCTGTCAAGCCATTCTTTGAAACTGGCCATCCGGTCTCTGCTGATAAAGATATCTTCGTCCTCTGCATGCATCAGCCTCACCTTAAGCTTGCTGGAAGAAAGGGTGGTCAGGTCGGTAATGGCACGGTGCGAGACCAGGAACTTGCGATTGATCCGGTGAAAGAGGCGGGGATCAAGAACCTCTTCCAGTCCCCCGAGTGTGTAATCAATTACATAATTCCGCTTATCGGAAGTGTGCAGAAAGGTGCCCTTCTGCAGGCTGAAGAAATACAGGATATCTTCGACCTCGATGGATCTGATGTGCTCGCCTGCCCGGACCATAAAGCGCGTTTTACAGGGCCTGCTGATCATCTCACGGATCGAGTGAAGCAGGTCTCCCCCGATGGAAGGTGCCTTAAGTTCACGGTTAAAGTAGCGCCTGTATTTATCCAGGGCAGCCTGCAGATCCTCCACCCTAACGGGCTTCAGGAGATAATCCACGCTGTTCACCTTGAAGGCTTTGATCGCGTATTCCTGGAAGGCCGTGATAAATATGACCGGAACATCGATCTTCACTGCATCGAAAATATCAAAGGAGAGTCCGTCGGCCAGCTGATCGGTATAGCTGGTATTGGTATAGAGGTTCAGATTGTCCATCTGTACATCGTCCAGGGTACCGGCTTCAAAGTTGTCATAATTCATTCGCATCGTCATGGAGTTAAAGGAGCCAAACGATTTTAGCAATCCCTTTTCCCCCACCTGTTGTCTGAACATCAGCATCCCGTCTCCAAGGACCGGGTCTTTGGTCCAGTCCATGTTGGTTTTGAATACTTTGTTGGTGAGAAAGTTGTTGGCATACAGGCCGGTCACAGCCAGCGAGCTCTTCTCCCAGCGTTTGGCCCAGGAGGCGTTGGCTCCCACGCTCATCAGGGCTGCGCTCGCCTTATCTTCAATCTCCAGTCCGTTAGTGCTCAGGTCCACTATGGATGAGAGGGCGTGACCGTACTCGGCCGAGTAGCCCCCAGTGCTGAAGAGGGTTTCAGAGAAGAGCAGGGGCGAGAAGCGCCCCCGGGTGGGTACATGGGGCATGCTTGAGAAATAGGGCGACTGGACCACCATCCCGTCCATATAGGTCCTGGTCTCATAGCTTTCTCCTCCGCGTACAAAGAGCATCCCCTCTTCGCCCACCTTCTGCGATCCGGGCATGGTGGCATAGGCCCCGTAGATATCACCCACCGCGCTGGCTGTGCTGGCTATGTCATAGGAGCTGAGGGTGGCCGACTTTTTCTCATCGCTGACACTGAAAATACCTGCAGTGATGACCACCTCGTTCAATTCGCTGACGGCCTCTTCTAATACGATGTGAAGGGGCGATCCAAGAGTATCCAGGTCCAGTTCCACCAATTGTTTTTCGAAGCCGATAAAACTGGCGATAAGTATTTGTCTGCCCGACAGGGTGGTTTTTAGTGTAAAGGATCCGGTGGTATCTGAAGTGCTTCCATCGTAGCTTCCCTCCAGGTACACATTGGCAAATGAAACCGGACTGCCATTCCGGTCGGTAATGTTTCCGTTGATTTGCTGCTGGGCACTGGCGCTGATGGCCAGAAGGATCAGTATCAGGGTATAAATTGGTCTCATGCGTCCATAATTTTTGATTATGTAAAATTATGAGCTGCATGAGGCGGAAAAAAAAGTATATCTCCGAGTCAGCAGAAACTGGGGATAAGTGGTCCTATGTCCGGATAAACGGGAACTTTGGGATTAAAATCTTTTCCCGGGGTTCAGTGATAGCGTAGCTCGCTGACTTTGTTCCACGCGCCCCTGGTGAAGTCGGGGATTTTCACTGGCATTCCCTGGTTGGCGATGGACCTCTCGGACAATTCGATGATAGACGACCATTCAGCGGCATCGTAAACGTCCTGATCCAGCGGCAATCCGTTTCTGAGGCAGTGGATCAGCCGGTAGTCCATGGTGAAATCCATGCCGCCGTGTCCGCCCACTCGTCTGGCCAGTTCTCCCACCTCTTTGGTAATGGGATGCTCGTACCCGGCAAGCAATTCTTCCATCTGCTCCTGATCCAAAAAGCTGTGTGCTTCGGGATCCAGGGCAATTCCCTGCACGGGCCATTTCTGAACAAAGCCCCTGGTGCCGCTGAGCAGGTGGATCCTGCTGTATGGGCGCGGACTGGTCACATCGTGCTGGATCATGATGCTTTTACCTTTTGCCGTTTTTATGAGGGTGGTATTCATATCGCCCCTTTGGTAATTTCTCTTTGCGTATCCCGAATCTTCCCCGAATTTTGTTTTGGCAAATTCGGTCATGCCAAACTGGTCGCTGGCTACCGAGACCAGGTATTCCATTTTATCTCCCCGGTGAATATTCAGAATATGACAGATCGGACCGAAGCCATGGGTGGGGTAGAGGTTGGCGTTCCGCTTCTCATTATGACGAAGCCGCCACATATCCCAGTAACCATCCTCCTCGTTGAACATGGAGGATCTCAGATCGTGAATATAGGCTCCCTCGGCATGCACTATTTCGCCCAGCAGGCCCTGCCTGACCATGTTCAGGGTGGCCAGCTCGAAGAAATCGTAGTTGCAGTTCTCCAGCTGCATGCAGTGACGCCTGGTCTTTTCCGCGGTGTTTACCAGCTGCCAGCACTCTTCGATGGAAATGGCTGCCGGAACCTCGGTGGCCACATGTTTCCCCTGTTCCATGGCGTATACCGCGATGGGGGTATGCAGGTCCCAGTGCGTGCATACATACACCAGGTCCACATCTTCCCTTTCACAGACTTTCTTCCAGTCCTCTGTACCGGAATAGGTATCAGCGTCCGGGAATCCCTTCTCTTGCAGGATATCCTGTGCCCGGTTTAGGTTTTCCGGTTCCAGATCACAAAGTGCCACAATCTTCACGCCCTCCAGGAAGGTGAAACGGCGAACCGCCCCGGTGCCCCGGGAGCCCACTCCAATAAAAGCCACCCGGACCGTATCCATGGGGTCGCAGCGCAGTTCAATCACATCCGATTGTCCCTCCGGCCGGGGAGGTTCCGGAAATAGTTCCCGGGCTTTAAATGAAATTTCATCCTTCGGTGTATGGGTCCTGGTACATGCTCCCAGGCCAATGATCAGGGTCAGAGCCGGCAGCAGAAACAGAGTCGTTTTCAGGCTTTTTTTCATATCCGTGAGCTTTTAGGTGAGTGGAAAAGTATTTGTCCAGCATGCAATTTAGCATGAAAAATGCATAACTTTAGAGCTGTGCTGTCTGTTTTTATACAAATATGGCTGCTTCTGTTTCCCTGGCTGTCCATGGAAGGGGCAAGGGATCCGGGGAATGAAATATATATCCGGATCAACCAGGTGGGATACCTGGCCGGGGAGCATAAATCGGCCATCCTGTTTTCCGCTGGCCCTGTGCGGGAGAATTTTTCCCTGATTCAGGCGAAAACCGGCAGGGAAGTACTTATTTTGAAACCTGAAAGAAGTCTGACAGAAACCTGGGGGGCATTTGATTACTATTACACCTGCGATTTCAGCCGGGTGACGGAACCCGGGGTCTACCTGCTGGAAGGGAAACGCTCGGGAACCCGCAGCCCGGTTTTCCGGATCTCCGATCACAGCTATGATCATTTGCAGGAGGATCTGCTGGCATTTATGCGCCAGCAGCGCTGCGGATACAATCCCACCCTGGATATGGTCTGTCACCAGCACGACGGCCGGTCCTTCTATGGTCCCATGCCCGACTCCAGCTATCTGGATGTGAGCGGGGGATGGCATGATGCAGGAGATATGCTCAAGTATCTGATTACAGGATCTTATGCCACGGCCCATATGCTGCTGAGTTACGACTTGTATCCCGACAAGTTTGAGGACCGCTTTAATGCCCTGGGGCAGCCCGGGGGCAACGGGATCCCCGACCTGCTGGATGAAGCCAGATGGGGATTGGACTGGATTTTCAAGCTGCACCCGGCTCCGGACCAGCTGGTGCACCAGCTGGCCGATGACCGGGATCACGTGGGATGGAAGATGCCCGATAAGGACCGCTCCGATTACGGATGGGGACCTGATAGTTACCGTGCTGCATATTTTGCTACCGGAGAACCGCAGGGACTGAATCGATATCAGAGTGAGGCCACGGGGGTTTCCAATCTGGCGGGTCGCTGCGCTGCAGCGATGGCCCTGGCAGCAAGAATCTGGGAGGAAGACCTGGAGGATCCCGTTTTTGCACAAAGATGCCTGGAGGCTGCAAAATCACTTTATAGCCTTGGAAGGAAGAAGGAGGGATTTCAGCAGGGGAACTCCTATGGGGCGCCTTACCGCTATGGAGAGCAAAGCTGGGCGGATGATATGGAATGGGGTGCTGCCGAGCTCTACAAGACCACCGGAGAAGGAGAATACCTGGAAGATGCACGAAAGTATGCCCGGATGGCAGGGACAGTTTCATGGATGCCCCTGGACACAGCGGAGCATTACCGCTATTACCCCTTTATCAATATGGGACATTTTGCCCTTTTTTATCTGGTGGAAGACTCCTTCAGGGATACTCTTTCCGGATACTACCGGCAGGGGATTGAAAGCTGCCTCCGCAGAGGATCGAAAAATCCATACGGGATCGGGATTCCCTTTATATGGTGTTCCAACAACCTGCTTACCAGTCTGATCACTCAAGTGATCCTGTATGAACGAATGACCGGTGATAAGCGATATGATTCTTTTCTGCTGGAACAGCGCGACTGGCTCTTCGGAAGAAATCCCTGGGGTACCTCCATGTTTACCGGGATTCCGGCGGACGGGGAGTATCCCCTGGATATACATACCAGCATTTGGGCCTTAAGGGGTCTGGAAGTACCCGGGGGACTGGTCGACGGACCGGTGTACGGAAGCATATTCCGCTCTTTAATCGGGCTGCAGCTGAATGATCCGGATGAATTCGCTGTGTTGCAGAACCCTTATGTGGTTTATCACGATGATATGGGCGACTACTCGACCAATGAACCCACCATGGATGGCACCGCCGGTTCCATTCTGATGATGGCCCATTTTGCGGGTCAGTAGCAATTCCCGGGAGATCGGGTGTTAGCTGCCTTTTTTTTGCAAGAGGACCTCGGTGGGCTCCAGGGTGACCAGGCAACCCTTGGGCATCTTCTTCAGCTCCTCTTCAATTTCGGCATAGAAGGCTTTCAGTTTAATGGTCTCATCGACCAGTTCGATGACCACCGGCAGTTTTTCGGTAAGCTCCCAGAAGCGGGAAGAGTGAATCTTGCTGCTGGCACCATAGCCCATGATTCCGCGAAAAACCGTGGCTCCGTTGATCCCTTTTTCTTTTGCTTTCTCAACCAGGTACTGATAGAGTAATTTGGATCCGATCTTATCCGTGGTACTGGCTTTGATCTTCAGCCTGCTGTATCTGGAATCTTTTTTTGCCATGTTTTATCCCATTAACTTGGTGGAAATATATCCCAGGTATACGGCAGCGAATCCCAGGAAGATGCTTAATCCCGTGTAGAGCAGCATGGGAAGGATCTGACCGTTTTTCAACAGGACCAGATTCTCTCCCGTGAAGGAGGAAAAGGTCGTGAAGCCTCCGCAAAGGCCAACCATCAGGAACATCCTCCACTCGACGGTCAGGATGGGACTTTTCTCGGAGATGCCGATCAGGAACCCGATCAGGAAACTCCCCGCTACATTTACGGTAAGTGTCCCAAGGGGAATAGAAAGCCAATCGATGCGGGTGTTTAGACGGGAAACCAGGTAGCGTGCCACGCTTCCGATAAATCCTCCGGTCCCGATCAGTAAGAGCTGCTTCAACATGGTCTGTTTACGGTTTTATTCATAAGCAGGATCTTTCAGCCACCGGTCCAGCCAGCCCTTGAACTCCCTCTGCCAGAGGATGCCGTTCTGTGGGCTCAGTACCCAGTGGGTTTCAGAAGGGAAGAACAGGAATTTGCTCGGAATCCCCAGCATTTGGGCCGAGTTGAATGCGGCCATGCCCTGGGTATAAGGGATCCGGTAATCATGCTCTCCATGGATGACCAGGATGGGGGTATCCCAGTTTGCCACAAATTGGTGGGGCGATCCGGCATAGGATTTTTTAGCCACCGGCTTATCCTTCTCCCAGGGGGCGCCACCCTTCTCCCAGCTGTCAAAGAACATTTCATCGGTGGTCATGTACTCCATTTCCGAGTTGAATACCCCGCAGTGGGCGATGAATGCCTTGAATCTTTTCTGATGGTTGCCAGCCAGCCAGAAAACCGAGAATCCGCCGAAACTGGCTCCGATAGCGCCCAGTCTCTCTTCATCCACATAGCTTTCCCTGCTGACTACATCCATGGCCACCAGGAGGTCCTGCATGGCCTGACCGCTGTTATCCTTGCTGATCTGGTCGGTCCATTCCTGCCCGTGGGTGAGCACTCCCCTGCGGTTAGGGGCCACAACGATATAGCCGTTGGAGGCCATCTGGCTGAAATTCCAGCGGTAGCTCCAGAACTGGCTCAGCGGTGACTGGGGGCCACCCTCGCAGTATAGCAGGGTGGGGTATTTTTTATTCTTGTCGAAATGGGGCGGGTAGATCACCCAGGTAAGCATTTCCAGGTTGTCGGTGGTGGTGATCCAGCGCTTTTCCACGGTGGGCATGGTCAGCTGATCCAGCAGATGCTTGTTCTCAAAGCTTAGCTCCCTGGCTTCACCGCTGGTGGGATGAACGCTGTAGATTTCCTGGGGTCTGGTCATATCCACCCTGGTGGCGATCAGTTGCTCCCCTGCCACCGCCACGGAATAGTAGTCGTGGTCGCCCGAGGTGATGGGAGCGATTTCCATGCTGGGCACATGCATTCTGAACAGCTGGAAGGTCGACTGTACGCCTGCTACAAACAGCAGTGTTTCCCCGTCATCTTCCCAGACGGGACCTGAGGGACTGTGGTCAAAGTTTTTAGTCAGGTAGCGTTTTTGTCCGCTCTCCAGGTCCATCTCAAACAGGCGGTCCTTGTCTGCTTCAAATCCGGCCCGCTCCATGCTGAGCCAGTAGATTTTTTTCCCATCCGGAGAGAAAAAGGGCGCCTTGTCGTATCCGGGCATTCCCAGGGTCAGGTTCCTGGTATTCCAGCTTTCCAGCTCGTAAAGGTAGATCTCCGAGTTGGTGCTGAAGCTGTATTCCCTGCCGCTTAACTTTTTGCAGGTATAGGCAATGCTCTTCCCGTCCGGGCTCCAGGCAATTTCCTCCATGCCCCCAAAGGGCATCAGCGGAGAATCGAAGGGTTCTCCCGGCATGATATCCTTCTCCGCACTGATCTTCTCCCCATCGAAGTCTGCAACGAAAATATGACTGTAGGAACCATCTTCCCATACATCCCAGTGGCGGTACATCAGGTCGTTTATGATCCGGCCGTCTGCCTTTGGCAGATCCGGATAAGTATCCTTGGTGGTGGGATCAATCTTCACGTCTTTGGTAAGCAATACCCGGGTTCCATCGGGCGAAAAAATAAGGCTGTTAAATCCGCCTTCCACTTCCGATATCTGCTTTTTCCCGCTTCCGTCCCCATTCATTATCCAGGCCTGAACCTCTCCCGAAGCGCCGGATAAATAGACGATCCGGCTGCCGTCGGGGTGCCAGACGGCATTAAATTCATTCTGAGGTGTTTCGCTTAACTGTACCTTCCCCGATCCATCCCTGTTCATCACAAACAGCTCCCGGTTGCTTCGATTCTGCTCCATGCTGTAATAACTGACCCCGTACAGGATCTTCTCTCCATCGGGAGATACCTGCACATCGCTCAGCCGGCCGAAGGACCAGAGCACTTCGGGGCTCATAATATCAGAGCTGAGGCTTAGCTGGTTTTTAGTAATCAGGGGAGATTCGGTTTCCTGTGTTACCTGGACCTGGCAGGCGCCAAGTAAGCCGAGAACAGATAGAATAAGAACAGATCTTTTCATGATTTTTTAGAGTTTATCGACGGATAAATGTAGGAAGAATTGAGCGGAGTATACGGCATTGATAGCAGCAAATCAACGGGATCTGATCATGTCCTTGAACAGGTCGGCCTTTGCCGGTTCACTAATCAAACGTTCCCACGACCAGATAATCACTCCTGAGGAGGGTGGTTGCAGCGCTGCTTCCACCGTCTCCCGGAATTCCTCCAGGTCAAATCTGGTTTCCAGGTAGGCCTGACCCACCTGAATGCTGGGCAGTACCGTTCCACCCGTTTGCATAAATACCTCCTCCACCATGTGATGAACCCAGGACGGCGGCTGCCTGAGCATATGGGCATAGGTCATGGGGGAGAGGAAATCGGCAAATTCTGAGAGGGCGGAAATGTCCTGTCCGGCCACTCTTTTAATCGCCTCATTGAAATCATCCTTTGCCCACGGAACCAGGTGGATATTAACCAGGATGCCGGGTTTTTCCTCCCTGGCCGCCCGGACAATCTCTGCGGCCATGCTGGTGATCAACCGGCAGCGCCAACCGGTCCATTCTTCTTCATGATTGTCCAGGATCCAGTCTGCTTTTGCAGGGAGGTCGCTTAATTCTTCCGGAATGTGAATTCCGGTTTCGGTCTGGAAGTCTGTCAGGCAGACAGAATCAAAGCAGGAAAGGGGGAATGATTCCGGATCCCGGCCAGGATAGACTTTTTCCCAGTATACAAAGTGTCGGATAAAATCGATACTGATCCCGTCTGGCTGATATGCACGGACGATCTGCCGGGCATGCTCCACCACCTCCCGGCGGTAATCCTTCCTGGAGGGACAGACAAACTCCACCCACTCATCGGCGGCCGGTTCTCCATAGCGGGTGATGGCTGAAATATCCGGTGTTCTGGCAATGGCCTCCGGATTATGAAATACCGGAAATATAAGGAAGGTGGAAATCTGATGCTCCCTGGCCGCGTCCATAAACGCTCTGTCCGAGATAAGCTTTTCGCTGCAGAATCCGGTATTGATGCCCATATCTTTCCATTGCCGGAACAGTTCCTCACAGGGACCTTCGTGTTCATAGATCTTAACGCCGATAAGGGCAGGGTCGGCTTTGTGGGAACAGCCTGGTGCCAGAAACCGGAGAACAAACAGGAAGGCAAGGAGATATTTTATCATTGTCGCTATATTGCAGTCTTTAAATATAGTGCTTAACTTTTATATATGATGATCCGGAAACAGGCTTTAATCACGGGAGCTGCATCGGGACTCGGGCTGGAGTTCTGCAGACTGCTGGCAGCAGAGTCATATGCCCTGGTCATGGTGGATAAGGATGGCGGGCGACTTGAGCATGCAGCTCAATCCATTCGGGAGAGTCATGGTGCGGAAACCAGGGCCGTCGTATTGGACCTGGGCGAATACCGGGCTGCTGAGCGGCTCTTCGGGATGGTGGATCAGCTGGAATTTGATGTTTTGATCAATAGTGCCGGATTCGGGCTTTTTGGTTTTTTTGCGGAGACCGACTGGTCGGTGGAGGAGAGCATGCTGCAATTGCATATCCTGAATCTGACCCACCTGACCAAACTGATCGTTCAGAAAATGATCGCCAGGGGTTCGGGCAGGATTATGAATATCTCTTCCCTGGCAGCCTTCCAGCCGGGCCCGTTGATGAATATTTATTATGCTTCCAAGTCCTATATCCATTTTTTTTCCGAGGCGCTGGCCAACGAAGTGAAAGGTACCGGGGTTAGCGTGACGGTTCTTTTGCCCGGACTGTTTAACACAAATTTTGCCAGCACGGCCGCCAGGGTTTCCGGTTCACCGGAGAAAAAAGAGAAAATCGTAACCACCACCGTTGACCAGGTGGCCCGTGCAGCACTGAGAGGGATGATGAAAGGAAGGATCCGGGTAATTCCCGGGTTTTCAAATAAACTCCTGGCCCTGGCTCCCCGGATTCTGCCTCGGAACCTGATGCTGGTGGCGCTTCGGAAGATCCAGGAGGGCATCAGGAAAAAGGAGGCTGTATAGCTTTCCTGTTTCGGTTTAGCCGGCCTGAGCATCCAACCCCGGGCGCAGACAGCACAATTAACTTTTTTAACATCTTTATGGTATGGCCCGGATATTGATATTTGGCTCCGGTTCAGCTATCTTTGAAACCAGGGTGTTCCTGAAGCTTATATTATAAATCCATAAAATGACAGATCATGAACAGAAACTATTTATTAAGAGGATGGGTGCTTTTCTTCCTTTTCGCCATACTTGTTACTGGATGTAACAAAGATGAGGAGGAACTGCCTCCCGATTTTGCAGAGCTCTCCTTTGATGACCAGGCGGTCCTTGACCGCTTGCCGGATGGCTTGCTGAATTCGACGGATCCAAAGGCACAGGAGTGTGTGGAGATGATCGAAGAGGCCCTGGACATGTCGGCTTTTCAGTCCAATCTGCTGGTGCCCGACAATGCTCAGCGTTCGTCAAAGAAGGCATCCGGGGAAACCTGGTACTGGACCTTCTCCTATATGGGAGGGACCTGGACCTTTTACTGGACCTTTGATGAAGACAATTCGATGCGCTACTGGACCATGGAGATCCAGTTTGGAGATGGGCCGAGGTACGACTATATCACCGCCTGGGAGAACAAAGACGGAACCGGCGGTGAGGTGGTGTACAGTTTCAACTGGGTACAGATCTATGACCAGGAGCAAAGCGATTATGTGGACCTTCACTGGACCTATAGCTGGAATCTGGATTCCATGGGTAATTACTACTTCACCTGGAGCTATGATTCGGATGGCATCGAATATGACTACTACATGAATTACAGTATTGTGATTAATGCGGATGGTTCGGGTGAGCTCGATTACTACTTTCTGGATGAGCTCTATTACCATATGGAATGGGATGCAGCAGGAAATGGTTCCTGGCATTATTATTTCGGGGGACTCGACGAGACGGGGTCCTGGACCGCGGGATAGGATTCAGGGGCAGCTGCTGAGAATCTTGGGGATTTTTACTAATTTAATTTCATGAAAAATATAAAGATCCTCAGGATTCTCACGATCCTGCTTGCCATTTCTTTGTCTGTGGTTTCCATTGCCGGTGGCTTTTTTCCAGGGACTTATGCCCGCGACAACCCCTCTCTGGGGGCCCAGGGGGCCGGGCAGGACCTGGTGGACCTGTTCCTGGGTGTCCCGCTTCTCCTGATCTCCTTTTATTACACTGCCAGGGGGAGCCGGGCTGCTGCTCTGATTTACGGGGGTACCCTGTTTTATATCATGTACTCCTTTGTAATCTATTGTTTTGGTTTTCATTTCAATCGCTTCTTCCTCCTTTATTGCCTGACACTCTCCCTGTCCCTCTATGCCTTTATCCTGTTTTTTTCTGAGCTGAGACAACAAAAGGTGGAGAGGTGGTTTGAAGGAGCGCCGGTCCGGCTTGTATCGATCTACCTGATTGTTGTGGCACTCATTTTTTATGTGTTATGGCTGAAATCCATCATCCCTGCCATTATCCAAAACCAGGTTCCGGGGGATGTGTCGGATTATGGCCTGCTGGTGAATCCGGTGCATGTGATCGACCTCGTATTTGCCCTGCCGGGCTTGATTATCGGGGCGGTGCTGATCAGAATTGAACGCGGATCAGGTTATATCATTGCCTCCATCGCCCTGGTATTTATGGTGCTGCTGACCCTGGCCCTGGCAGCCATGGTCCTGTTGCTGATGGTCCGGGGAATCCAGGAGGACTTCACCATTTCCCTTGTCTTTGGGGTCTTAACGCTCACCAGTATTAGTTTCTTACTGCTCTTGTTCAGAAGCTTGAAAGCAAAGGGAACTGTCTAATTCCGTTCATATGCGCAAATTCATCTGGATTCTAACTGGCCTGGTTTTATCAGGGGGACTCTCCGCCCAGGGAAATCTGGACCTGGAGTGGTGGGTGGAATATAAAAAGGATAGCGATTCAGGTGAACTGCTCAGAGTTGCGGCCGCTGTTCCCGGAGCTGTTCAGCTGGATATTGCCAGTGCAGAGGGTTACGGTCCCTATTATTATGCAGATAACTGGAGAGATTACCTGTGGATGGAGGACCATGAATTTACTTATGTGACCCGTTTTTTCAAGCCCAGGATGGATCCCGGTGAGAGGCTGGTGTTTCGTTCCCTGGGGATTGATTATGAATTTGAAATCATTCTGAACGGAGAGGTACTGCTTCACCAGGAAGGGATGTTTACGCCGGTCCGGCTCGACCTTACATCGCGGCTCCAGGTAAATAATAGTCTGAAAATCAAAATATTCCCCGTTCCCAAGAAGCATCCGGAACCTGCCGACCGCAGTCAGGCCGCGGCTTCGGTAAAACCGGCTGTCAGTTATGGATGGGACTGGCACCCCCGTCTGATACCCAGTGGAATCTGGGAGGATACCTGGCTGGAGATTCTTCCGGGATCGCATGTAGAGGATATTTCGGTGCGTTACAGTCTGAATGAGGAGCTGGACAAGGCTTTTATCCGGGTAGACGCAAGGGGCCGTAATCTTGGAGAATGCAAAATCGCCTGGAATCTATTCGGCTCAGACGGAATCAAGGTGAATATGGGCTATCTGAACACCTACCAGGATCAGGGGGTGCTTTACAGTGAACTGGCCAATCCGGTACTGTGGTGGCCACACGACCACGGAGATCCCCACCTCTACTCCTACACCCTGGTACTTACTGACCCGTCCGGAAAACTGCTGGAGACCCATAGCGGTCATATAGGATTCAGGAGGGTGAAACTACTCATGAACGAAGGTGCATGGAACGAACCGGTGGGCTTCCCGAAAACCAGAAGCGTGGCTCCCATACAGCTTGAGATCAACGGGAGAAAGATTTTCTGCAAAGGAAGCAACTGGGTGAATCCGGAGATATTTCCCGGGACCATCCGGCCTTCCAGGTACGCGGAGCTGATCGACCTGGCCCTGGAGGCTAATTTCAACATGCTCAGGGTATGGGGTGGTGGCATTGTGAATAAGGAGGTTTTCTATGATCTGTGCGATAAGAAAGGGATCCTGGTATGGCAGGAGTTTCCGCTGGCCTGTAACAATTACGAGGATAATCCGGAATACCTGGAAGTGCTGGAGCAGGAGTCGGAATCGATCATCAGGCGCATTCGGGAGCATCCCTCCCTGGCCATCTGGTCGGGTGGAAATGAGCTCTTTAATGCCTGGAGCGGGATGAGCGATCAATCCCTGGCTATCAGGATGCTGAACAGCCAGTGCCTGCAGCTGGACCCCAATACGCCCTTTATCAGTACTTCGCCGCTGATGGGGATGGGACATGGACACTATGTGTTTCGCGACCCGGTGACGGGCGAGGAGGTATATTCCATCATGCAGAGGGCCCGCCACACGGCCTATACCGAGTTTGGAGTCCCGGGACCCTCCCCGGTGGCCATCCTGGAAACCATTATCCCGCCTGAGGATCTGTGGCCCCCGGCTCCCGGAACTGCCTGGGAGAGCCACCATGCTTACAATGCCTGGGTAGGAGATACCTGGCTGATGAAAGACATGATTGAAGGATATTTTGGCAAAGCTAAAAGCCTGGATTTACTTGTGGAGAAGGGACAGTTGTTGCAAAGTGAAGGATATAAGGCGATCTATGAAGAAGCCCGCAGACAGAAGCCCTATTGTTCCATGGTACTCAACTGGTGCTTTAATGAGCCATGGCCTGCGGCGGCCAATAACAGCCTGATCAGCTGGCCCAACTGGCCCAAGCCTGCTTTCTCGGCAGTGAGGAATGCCTGCCGCCCGGTTCTGGCCAGTGCCAGAAATTATCAGCTGAAATGGAGGCGTGAAGAATTCTTTTCCACCCAGCTATGGATACTAAATGACAGTTATCAGGAGCTTGAAGCCGGGGTTATGAAGGCGATCCTGATGTCCGGGAATAAACTGAAGGAGCTGGGAACATGGGAGTTCGGGAAGGTATCCGCAAATAGTAATCTGGAAGGGCCTGTATTAAAAAAGCTACTGCCCCGATGGAGATCCGATGGCTTTATCCTTCTCCTGGAGGTGGAAGGGCATCCCGAGTATAGTTCAAGCTATTCCTTTATCCTGTCCGATTAGTCCGTAAGCCAGTTCAGCCGTGCATGGGATAACTGAAGATGGGTTCGGTCAACATCGCTTTCTCCTTGATGGCTCCAATCTCCTTTTTGTCCATGGGATGGAATTCTGTGGCCAGCTCCAGGGCCATGGAGAACAGATCCTCGTGACCGGGAGGGATGGCGGCAGTGACCGGGTGCGACAGGGTAAACCTCAGCCCTTCACGGGCCTGCTCTTTTTCAGTAAGCGGTTTGTACCAGGTCTTGTCTATGGTTCTCTCCTCGCCCTCTTCCCATCTTCTCCAGGCCATCGCTTTCAGGGCAAGAATACCCATCCCCCGTTTTTGTGCCTCTTCCATGACCTGGGGGCCAAAATTTCCATGGTACCAGGCTGCAAAGTTGAAGGGGAAGAGAATGGTATCAAAATCAAAACCTTCCATCAGTGCCAGGGCCGCCTCCACCGAATGAGCCGAGAATCCCAGGTATTTTACTTTACCTTCATCGCGGGCTTCCACAAAGGTTTCCATGGCTCCGCCCTTGCCAAAGATGATGTCCACGTCTTCCAGGGTGGTTACCGCATGCAGCTGGTAGAGATCGAAATGGTCCGTACGGAGATATTTCAGTGATTGCTCCAGCTCACGCCGGGCTCCTTCTTTTTTTCTTTCGCCGGTCTTGCAGGCCAGGAAAACATCTTTGCGGTAGGGCTCCAGGGCGGGACCCAGCATCTCCTCGGCATTGCCATAGGAAGGTGCCACATCAAAGTAGTTTACCCCGTAATCGATAGCTTCCCTGACCCGGCTGGCTGCCTGTTCGGTGCTTGAATTGTCAACGACAATCCCCCCGAATCCGATCATCGACAGCATTTCGCCCGTTTTTCCCAGGGCCCGTTTTTCAATCTTCCCCTTTCCCCTTTCCCGGGCAATGGCTGAGAGATTGGCCGGAAACAAGCTGATCAGTGGTAAGCTCATAGCTGAAGTCTCTATAAATTTTCTTCTTCTCATGGCAGGTGGTTTTAGCCCAAGTTATGAAAACAGATCCTCTATGTCAAATTATTCGGAGTCAGGTTCTGCAACTTTTTCCAGAGTGGCATAGAAGTCATCCATGATGGCTTCTGCATCAAAGTTTTCCCAGATGGTAATCATCCTGCTGTTATCGGGCTGGTCGATCCATTCCCTGTGGTTATAAATGGGGCAGGGAGTCTCAACAGCTGTTGCCCAGGCAGGATTTTTCACAATGGCCACGGCTGCCATATCAAAAAGGGACCTGAAGCATCCATCTTCCAGTTCGGTAATGTGCCTGAACAAATCCACCGAATAGTCGCCAAAGCAGGTGAATGTACCTCCGTGTCTTCCGGTAACCGGCTTTTCCACCACAGGTCCCAGCCCAGGCATTCGAACATAGATGTTCTTCCGTTTCGCCTTTACCGCTGCTGTACCTGAGCTTTCTCCATACCGGACGGTGACCATCTCAAAGGGTACCTCGAGGTCCAGGAGGTAGTTCATGGCTGCGATGTCGTTATCCTGGTTGTATTCGCCCGGGGCTGGATAGTTAGAACCCAGCCAGACGATCCGGATGGTTTTAGCAATGGATGGCTCCTTTTCAAGGGCCAGAGCCACATTGGTCAGTTTTCCAACGGCCAGCAGCACCAGAGGCTCATCTCTGTTTTTCATGGCTTCCTGCACAATGAAGTTCACCGCTTCGGATCCATCAAAGACCTCCTGGCCAAGCTGTTCACTGATTTCCTGAAAATTGCTGTTGGCACCCCGTATAACCGGAACCTTTCCCTTCCAGCCTACCAGGTCCACAACGCGCTGGGCCTCTTTCATATGCTCTTCAATATTTCCGCCATTGTAGGTGGCATTCACGGTGATGCCAAGTACATTAAATGTCTGATCGTTGAGCAAGAGGTAAGCCAGGGCATGCTGGTCGTCCAGCTCGTTATTGGCATCGGTATCGAAGATGACAGGAATACCGGGATCGGAGACATCTTTGCTGCTGTTGCAGCTGCTGACCAGGATAAGAATAAACAGGACCGATAGCAGAGGGAAAGATTTTTTCATGGTAAATATATGGATTTATGTTAGTCTCTTCGGGCAGTGAATTTACGAAATAGGATCCAGATAAGAAGCAGGTGAAACAGAAATGTAATACCAGCATTGAGCCAGAATGTTCCCGGCGACTCTGCCAGCAGGGCACGGCCGGCCCAGAATAGGGGAGAATAGAGTCCACACCAGTTATAGGGCGCCGGCAGGGCATAGTCCAGCAGTGGTCCCATCAGCAGGATACCGAAACCCTTGGCAATGGCCATCCCCATCACCTTATTGTGGGCGAAGGCTCCCAGCACCAGCAGCAGGATCAGGGACTGGCTGGAAATCAGCAGAGAAATGACCATCAGCTGAAAGATATTCAGAGTTCCCGTGAGACGAAGTAAAAGCAGAAACAGGAGAATAAACAGGAAGCTGAGGACCAGCGGGATCCCCATTCGCAACTTCAGATAGCCTGCTTTTCCGGTGGGGGTGACCGATATGGCTGTGATGATCCCCCCGTCGCGTTCATCCAGCAGGATGAATCCGTAGACCAGGCCCGTCATCATGGGAATCAGCATCAGGAAAAAGGTGCCCGTTTGCCTGTAAAAAGGGGAGATATCCAGGCTCCACTGTTCCATCAGGGTTTCCAGGAAGGGAAAGAGGAAATGCATCAGTAACCAGAGGATAAAGGGTACTGCCAGGCAGAGAATCAGCATGGGATCCCCTTTCAGTAGTTTATAATCGTATCTGATGGCTCACAAGCATCCGGTTTTTTTCGGGCAGGTTCAGAAGAACAGCCACATAGATGGCTGTAAACACAAAATAAACCAGCCAGAAGCCCTGGCGCCACTGCAGTGTGATTTCTTTTTTCAACAACTCTTTCATTTCTTCCTCTGCTTTACTGCTTCAGGGACTGACCGGTGACCCGGATAAAGATATCCTCCAGGGAGGCTTCCTGGGTATGGATGGTCAGTATCTCCCTGTTCTGTAAAACTTCCAGGAATTCCCGGTTGGAGGCCAGCTGGTCCATGGGAAATTCTGGCCTTACGGAGTCCCGCTTTTCTTTGTACTCCAGCCTCACGGATTTTTTTCCGTGCTGCAAGCGAAGGACTTGCGGGGAGTCGATGACCGGCAGGGTGCCCTCTACCATAAAAGCCAGCCGGTTGCATAGTTCCCCGGCATCATCCATGTGGTGTGTGGTCAGAAAGATGGTGACTCACTGATTCTGTAAATCCAGGATGATATCCTTCATCACCCGGGAATTGCCCGGATCCAGTCCTGCAGTGGGTTCATCCAGGAACAGCAGACTGGGACGGTTCAGCAGGGCCCGGATAAAGCTGAGGCGCATTTTCATTCCTTTGGAAAAGGATTCGACCCGGGTATCGCGGTCCTCCTCCAGATGAACCATATGCAGCAGCTAATCCGGATCACGGGTTGGGGATTTAAAAAAGGAGGCAAAGAGCTGCAGGTTCTCCAGGGCGCTGAGCTTCAGGTAGAGGTTGGGAAATTCAAAGGCTATCCCGATCTTCTCATAGAAAGAACGTTCCATGCGTGAGAGGTCGGTCCCGTTGACACGGACGCTCCCTTCGAAGCCCTTCAGCAGTCCGATCAGTATCTTTTGCGTGGTACTTTTTCCCGCTCCGGAGTGGCCCAGGAATCCGAAAATCTCTCCCTTCCTGATTTCAAAGCTGATTTTTTTCAGAACCTGCTTCTCTGTTCCCGGATAGCTGTAGCTCAGGTTTTGAACCTGTATCATAAGAAGCTTAATGCTGGTGGAAAGCGGCCGAGATAAACGCGAGCACCTCGGGCAGGGATTCTCTCCAGTAGGTCCAGGTATGTCCGCCGTCACGGATCCGGAACTCATGAGGGATCTCTTTTTTGCGTATGGCCACATGGGCCAGGGAATTTCCTTCGAACAGGAAATCATCATCCCCGCAGTCGATGTACCACCTGACCTGGTTTTGCCGGTTCTCCTGCAGAGCTTCCGTGTCCACTGCATGGATCAGTTCCAGGACGCTGTGACCTTTGTACCAGGCCTCCAGTTGCTTATCGCTCATGTCTTTCCAGCCTCTTCGCTGTGCCTGCTGCTTCATATCCTCCATACTCAGCGGGCCACAGCTGGCACTGAGGGGACAGGCAGAAGAGAAAAGGTCTGGCCTGTGAAGGGCATACATGAAAGTACCCCCTCCGCCCATGGAGAGTCCCGAGATGGCCCGGAATCTTTTTTCTCCCTTGATCCGGTAGGTTTTTTCCACATAGGGCAAAAACTCCTCAAAAAAGAAATCTTCGTAGCGCCATTCATTTTTCGGATCGTTAAAATAGCCCCGCTGCCCGGCACTGGCATCCGGCATCACAATGATCATGGGAGTGGCCGAACCTTCCAGGATGGCCTTATCGGCAATCAGCAGTACTTCACCGAACTGCACCCATCCGCTCTGGTCATCTCCGGCTCCGTGCAAGAGGTAAAGGACCGGATAGCTCCGCTGGGAACTTTCATAGTCAGGAGGGAGATATATGGCGTATTTACGCTCCATATCCAGGATCTTGCTCTCCATGGAGAGATTGTCATATACTTTACCTGTCTGTGCATACAGGTTGAGGGCCGCTATAAAAAGGGCAGTAAAAAAAACAGCATTTCTGATCATGATGGTCGGATTAAATGGGTTTAACATGTCTGCCCATAAAGGTATACTCTTAAATCATTTAAGCCGAAACTCCCGGGCTTTTTTTTACTTCCAGTCGTAGGGGGTCACCTGATAGACGTAGTAGTTAAGCCAGTTGGAAAACAGTAGGCTGGCATGGGCCCGCCAGCGGATCACCGGTTCTTTCGAAGGGTCGTTGCCGGGAAAGTAGTTTTCGGGCACCGCTGTATCCAGCCCTTTGGCCCGGTCTCTCTCAAACTCATTTTTCAGGGTGAGTGGATTGTATTCCAGGTGGCCGGAGATAAAAATCTGCCGGTTATCACGGGAAAGGACAATGTTGGATCCCACCTCGGGCGACCAGGCCAGGGGGATCAGATCGGGATGTTTTTTGATATCCTCCAGCCGGTTTTCAGTGTACCTGGAGTGCGGGGCAGGGAACAGGTCATCAAAACCACGCACCAGGGGATGCTTCCGGTCGGTAATCTGATGATCGAATATGCCGAAGGCCTTGGAAGGAAGCGGGTACTTCTGAATGCCATAGTGGTAGTAGAGGCCGGCCTGTGCTCCCCAGCAAATGTGCATGGTGCTGCTAACCTTGGTCTTGCTCCATTCCATCACCTGGCAGAGGGTATCCCAGTAATCGACCTCCTCAAATTCCATCAGTTCCACCGGGGCCCCGGTAATAATCAGTCCGTCGTATTTCTGATTCTGCACCTGGTCGAAGGTTTTATAAAAGACTTCCATATGTTCCCGGGGGGTATTTTTGGAATGATGCTCGTCCATATATAGCAGGTCCAGCTCCACCTGCAGGGGGGTATTGGCCAGGGACCTCAGCAGGTCCGTTTCGGTTACCATCTTTACCGGCATCAGGTTCAGCAGGGCCACACGCAGAGGCCGGATATCCTGGTGGAGGGCCCGGTTCTCCTCCATGATAAAGATATTCTCCTTTTTAAGCTCTTTTATGGCCGGAAGGTTGCTTGGTACATTTATTGGCATGACGGTTGTTTCATTAATTAACTTGAATGTGTTTTATTATTTAATTCTTTCCACGCCTGAGTCCAGGTGCTTTTGCCCCATTAATACCTGGTTCAGGCCGGAAGCTTCTTTCCCACTGTCCCGCTTTTCCGGCAATCTGTGCCTTTAAAATCTGATGCAAATTTAAAGGATTGTTGGAATCATGGGCAGGAAGTGTTGGAATTTCCGGCACCGGTATTGTACCATAAGCAAGTAAAATGCAGGTACACAATAAGATAATAAGTACAATACCCCTTCCTGCTATCCGGACAAAACCGGACGCAAAAAGTCGATACTGTCTTTATGAGCCTTTAGAGGATCTTTCAGTTTTCCAGTTATCAGGAGAAGGTCAGGACTGAAATTTGAAAGAGAGTTTCACCCTGGTCCGGTAGAACTCGATCTTACCGTCCTTCAGGTGGATGTCCATGGCGGCGACCTCTGCAATGCGCAGGTCCCGCAAACTCTTTGATGCCTGGTTTATGGCATTTTGGGCGGCATCTTCCCAGGATTTGGTACTGGTGCCAACCAGTTCGATAATCTTGTAAACGCTGTCGGACATAAGGCTGTTAGTTTTGGTTTACTGCAAGTTACAAGCTAATGTTTAAGAAGTCAAGGAGATGACTTTTGCACTTCCGGAAAATTCCCTATATTGCCAGCTATTAACACCTTTTTATAAAAAAGTAGCACGATGTCGGTCCTACGCTTTGGAGTTTCCTTTGAAAAGGAGGTGCTGGATGCACTGGATGAATATGTTGCTGAGAACCAGTTCTCCAACCGTTCCCAGGCTCTTCGCCAGCTGGTGAACCGTCACATCGTGGAGAAGAAGTGGCAGTGCAACAACCGGGTGGCCGGTACCGTGACCCTGGTCTATGACCATCACCGGCGAGACATCGCCAACCACCTGGGAGACATACAGCTGCAATATCCGGAAGAGATCCTCTCCGTGCAGCGATTTACCCTGAACGGGCAGTATAGCATGGAGGTGGTAGCCTTAAATGGAATTTCTGCCAGGCTCACGGAGCTGGCAGAGAAGCTGATTTCTGAAAAGGGGATCCAGCACGGAAAACTGACAATGAGCAGATTTGACTGATATGGAAGCTTTGAAAAAAGATACGGGAGAAAAACTTCAGAGACTGGAGGAGTGGTTTAAGGAACAACCAGGCTCCATCGTGGCATTTTCGGGGGGGATTGACTCCTCCCTGTTGCTTTTCCTGGCCAGGAAATGGCAGGGCAGGCAGGCTGCCATCGGGGTGATTTCAGATTCCGAGAGCCTGAAAAGAAAGGATTTTCAGCTGGCGAAGTCATTCAGCAAGCAGTTTGATATTATCCTGGAGCTTATTGAAACACGTGAACTGGAGGATGAAAGGTACAATCAGAACCCGGTGGACCGGTGTTACTTCTGCAAGGAGCATCTCTATACGGATCTGAAGACGATCAGTAGTAAATATCCGGGCTTTCCTGTGTTAAACGGGACCAATGCCGATGATTACGGGGATTATCGTCCGGGCATGAAGGCCGCTGTGGAATACGAGGTGCGGGCACCGCTGGCGGATTGCGGAATTACCAAGACGGAGATCCGGGAGATGGCGAGATTTTTCGGACTTCCCAACTGGAACAAGCCAGCCAGTCCCTGCCTCAGTTCCAGGATACCCTATGCTCATTCCATCACCAGGAAGAAACTGGCAGAGATCGAGGAGGCCGAGGATCTGCTGAACAGTTTCGGCTTCGAGGATGTACGTGTCCGGCATTACGGCGATCATGGAAAAATTGAGGTGCGCAGCGAGGAGCTTCCCAGGTTGCTGGAAATGAAGGAAATGCTGGAGGAAAAGATCCGGGAGATCGGATTTCCAGCGGTAGTGATCGATGAGGAGGGACTGGTGTCCGGGAAACTGAACCGGTCCATTAAATTGAAAAAGTAAATCGTACGGAATCATGGGAAAGAAAATACTTTACTACGATTGTTTTGCGGGGATCAGCGGGGATATGAACCTGGGAGCCCTGGTGGATCTGGGTGTGGATTCCAGGCATCTGGAACAGGAACTTGCAAAACTGAATATCGAGGGCTTCAGGCTGGAGGTAAGGCCCGATATGCGAAAGGGGATCAGCGGAACAAAAGTGACTGTGGTGGTGGATCACCCGGATAATGAGAAACACAGGCACCTGAGTCACATCGAAGCCCTGATAAACGACAGCAGCCTGCCGGAAAATGTCAAGCAGAAGTCCCTGGCTATTTTTAACCTGGTCGCCGAGGCGGAAGCGAAAGTTCACCATATACCAAAAGAGCAGGTTCACTTTCATGAGGTGGGGGCCCTGGACTCCATGGCCGATATTGTGGGGGCAGCCATCTGCCAGGAGTACCTGCAGGTGGAAAAAATCCTATCCTCTCCGGTGCAGCTTGGAGGCGGCATGGTAAAATGTGCTCACGGCATCATGCCGGTCCCGGCACCGGCCACGGCGGAGATTGTTGCTGGCATTCCTGTGAAGTCCGGATTGGTGGACTATGAGGCGACCACGCCCACAGGAGCCGCGATCCTTGCGGCCACGGTGGACCAGTTTTATGAGCGCATGGAGCTGAGCATTATAAAAACCGGCTATGGGATCGGTCAGCGCGACGGGGAAATTCCCAATGTGCTTCGTGTATACCTGGCTGAAAGTCGGGAAGAAGATTCGCCGGATGTCCTGGTGGAAGAGGCCGTGATGCTGGAGTGCAACCTGGATGATATGAATCCCGAAAGCTATACCCATGTGATGGACCTGCTGTTCGGAGCCGGGGCAGCCGATGTGTTTATCATCCCTGTGGTGATGAAAAAATCAAGACCCGGGCACCTGCTGGGTGTCCTTTGCAATCACCAGACAGTGAAGCTTATGAAGGAGATCCTTTTTACAGAAACCACGGGGATTGGCTTAAGAGAGTACAGGGTCAGAAAAAGTATGTTGCGAAGGGAGCTGGTGGTGGTTTCGACGAAGTTCGGGGATGTGGAGGTCAAGCGCAGTTACTGGAATGGCAGGGTGGTTAATGAGAAACCCGAATTTGAACAGTGCCGCAAACTGGCTGCCGTGTTTGGAGTCCCCCTGGAGGAGGTTCGTAACGAAGTATATAAAAAGCTATAATGGACCGATCTGAAATTATCAGGCTCCTGGAGCAATATGGAAGGGGTCAGCTTAAACTGGAGGATGCTGCAGAAGTGCTCTCTTCGGGCGGACTGGAAGAGATGGGATTTGCCACCCTGGATACGGATCGTCTCAGAAGGACCGGGATCCCGGAGGTGATCTACTCGGAAGGGAAGACAGCCCGTCAGCTTGCCGAAATTGCTACCAGGCTGGATGCCAGGGGTATCCCGGTTCTGGCCACCCGGGCTACCCGGGAAAAGTATGAAGCGGTTCTGAAAGAGTTGCCCGGAGCCATCTACCATGAACTGGCCAGGGCCATTGTTCATGGTACTTTGAACTCTGCTGCTTCTGAAAAATATATGGCGGTGGTCTCCGCCGGCACCTCTGACATGCCTGTTTCGGAAGAGGCTGCGGTGACCGCTGAGTTTCTGGGCAACCGGGTGGAACGCATTTACGATGTGGGAGTGGCGGGCATTCACCGGCTCTTTAAGAGGATGGACCTGATCAAAAACGCTTCCGTGGTAATCGTGGTAGCCGGCATGGAGGGAGCACTGGCCAGCGTGCTGGGCGGACTGGTCGATAAACCGGTCATAGGGGTGCCCTGTAGTGCCGGTTATGGCGCAAATTTTGGCGGAGTATCGGCTCTGCTTGCCATGCTCAACAGCTGTGCCACGGGAGTTAGTGTGGTGAACATAGACAATGGTTTTGGTGCGGCCTGCCAGGCCCACCTGATTATAAGGCAAAATGGATAAATGGTTTTAAACTAAATAGTTTTCGTGTTATGAGTGAAATGATGGTCCTTCTGTTGTCGGCTGCAAGCCTGGGGGTAATCCACACCCTGCTGGGTCCCGATCACTATCTACCCTTCATTGTATTGAGTAAAGCGCGGAAGTGGACCAGGGCCCGCACCCTCTGGATCACCTTTGTTTCAGGGGTGGGCCATGTGGCCGGCTCCGTGATTCTGGGAATGATCGGGATCGCCATGGGGATCAGCCTGAGCAAACTGGAAGCATTTGAAGCCAGCAGGGGGAGCCTGGTGGGCTGGATGCTCATTGCCTTTGGGATCCTTTACAGCGCCTATGGAATCTATAAGTATTTCAGAGGGGGAGTTCATATGCATGTTCCCGCTTTTTTGCGTCCCAGATCCATCAGGCACAAAGATTTGCATCTGGATATGAACAACATGGAAGAGGATAGCACCGGCAGGCTGACGCCATGGATCCTTTTTCTGATTTTTGTATTCGGCCCCTGTGAGGTCCTGATCCCCATGCTTATCTATCCGGCTGCCAATCATAGCGGTCTGGGGGTTTTCCTGGTGGCTCTGGTGTTTGGAATAGCCACCGTGGGAACCATGATGCTGGTGGTATTTCTGGGTTACCAGGGGCTTTCCCTGGTCAGATTTAAAGGGAAGGAGCACCAGTTGCATCTTTTCGCCGGTGTGGTCATACTGCTGGCGGGTGCAGGAATGCAGTTTATGGGATTATAGGCTTTCTTTCGCCCGGACTTCTTTCCTGACAATCTTATACAGGTATTTACTGGTCCGCATCAGAATGGCTCCCCCGGTGAAGGCCGGAGTAGCCCAGATTTCACCCTGTAACACGTTTTTTGCCAGCAGTTCGGGGCGGGGTCCTTCCCGGAACACGAAGGTCTCACCACGGGTGGAGCTGATATAGAGAAGTCCGTCCGCGTAAACGGGTGAGGAATGGAATTTGCCTTTCAGGTTTTCGGACCAGTGCACTTTTCCTGTCCTGGCGTCGAGGCAGTAAAAAACCCCCTTTGAATCGACCGTATAGAGCAGTCCATCCACATACACCGGGGTGGAAAGTTGAAGAATGGGAGCTTTCATACGCCAGCGGATATGGGTGGCCCCGATATCTCCTTTACCATCCGGATCCACGGCAAACAGTTCCGCATACTTTACCCCGTCGATGCCGGTGACAAAGCTGGTATAGAAGAAGACCAGTCCATCGCCGGCAACCGGCATGGAGATAGTGGAATCGTCTCCCTGGACGATACGCCAGATCTCCCGGCCCGTTTCCGGGTCCAGGGCCATACATACTCCGGAGCCATTGCTGATCAGCAAATCGCGTCCCTTAACATTCAAAATCACGGGGGTGATATAGGCTTTTTTGCCGATGTGAGGCATTTGAGCATAGAGATCTGCCGGTCGTTCACTGATCCAGAGGGTCTCTCCGGTTTTTTTATCCAGTGCCAGGATCTGTTGCACATCTGTTCCCTCCAGGTGCACGATAAGCTTATCCCGGTAGAGGAAGAGGGAGGAGCCGGGTCCCTGTACATGTTCGCAGAGCAAATCCGTCCGTTCCCATACTGTTTCACCGGTGCTGCTGTTCAGACAGGTGGTGCCGTAACGGCCGAAATGCAGATAAACAAAGCCCTCTTCGATAGCCGGAGTGGGGGTTGCGTAGCTGTTCACCGTATGTATCCTGAATAGTTCAGCGGGTTGAAAAATCAGCCGGTCATGCAGCTTTTCGCCTGTTCTCAGGTCCACACAGATTGCCCGCATTTCCCGTCTTTCAACGATAGCAGTGGTGAACCAGACCTGCTTCCCGTAAACCACCGGAGAGGACCATCCCTTTCCTGATTCAGGAAGCATCCAGGCGATGTTCAGCGAATCATCCCAATGGTCTGGAAATCCCTTTTCCCGGGTAATCCCGTTCAGCTCCGATCCGCGAAAGTGGGTCCAGGAAGCCGGCTCCTGAGACCACAGGATCGAACCCGGCAGCAGGAGGAGAAGTGATACAAAGATATTTCTGTAAACGGTGATGGCAGGCATATTTATTCTTCAAAAGCTGCGTCAAAATCAATACTGGAGGGTGGGAAATCGACTTTTTTTACAAAAGCGGCTGCTTCCGTGGCACCATGTTCCCGGTCCATCCCGCTGTCTTCCCATTCGACCGAAAGGGGGCCCTGATAATTCATGCGATTCAGGGCCCTGATGATCTCTTCGAAATTGATCTTTCCACGTCCCAGGGACCTGAAATCCCAGAACCGGCCGGGAGCACCAAATTCGGTATGGCCTCCGAACACGCCGGCTTCCACGGGTACGTCCGACCAGCCAACGTCTTTCATATGCACGTGGAAAATCCGTTCACTGAAGGCTGAGATAAAATTCACGTAATCGACGCCCTGGTATCCCAGGTGGGAAGGGTCGTAGTTGAATCCAAAGGCCGGGTGGTGGTCCAGGGCCTCCAGCGCTCTGCGCGCGGAAGCAATATCAAAGGCGATCTCTGTGGGATGTACTTCCAGGGCATATTTCACACCCAGTTCCTGGTATCTGTCCAGGATGGGTTTCCACTGTGCTGCAAAAATCTCAAATCCTTCATCGATCATGGATGCAGGTGTGGGCGGGAAGCTGTAAAGCATATGCCAGATAGGGCTTCCCGTAAATCCATTTACCACTTTCACTCCCAGCCGGGCAGCTGCCTCACCGGTCTTAATTACCTCCCCGGCAGCACGGATATTCACCCCTTTGGGGTCGCCGTCGCCCCAGATGTAGCCGGGCAAAATGCTTTTATGCCGCTCATCGATTCGGTCCGAGACCGCCTGTCCGACCAGGTGGGTGGAGATGGCAAAGACCTTTAATCCGTAAGAATCCAGAAGGGCCAGTTTCTCGTTGCAGTAATTTTGGTCGGCTTTCTCTACCTCAAAATGATCTCCCCAGCAGGCCAGTTCAAGCCCGTCGTATCCAAAGGATTTTGCTTTTTCACACAGGGTTTCCAGTGGAAGGTCGGCCCACTGGCCGGTGAATAGTGTTACTGGTCGTGGCATGGTGTTTAAGTTTATAAGTTATGCAGTCAGTTCGTATGTATATCTTATTTTTACCGGCTACGGGCAGGGCATTAAAGAGGGCGAACCCAGATATTCCGGTAGGAGACGGGATTTCCGTGATCCTGCAGGTGGAGGGGTAATTTCTCCGGATGGGAGTCGTTTTTCGGTTTTCCGATATATTCCGTCGTTCCCAGGATCTCCACGTGATTCTGGATCAGAACCCCGTTATGAATCACAGTCACATAGGCGGAGGAGATTTTCGATCCGTCCCCGGCAAATACCGGTGCCCTGAAAATGATATCGTAGCTTTGCCATTCACCCGGGGGCAGGCAGGCATTTACCAGGGGGATGGTCTGTTTGTATATACTGCCCGCCTGTCCGTTATAGTAAGTTTCGTTGTTGTAGGAGTCCAGAACCTGGACCTCATATTTACCCATCAGGAATATACCGCTGTTGCTGCGGCCCTGGCCGTCCCCTTTTACCTCGGAAGGGGAACGCCACTCTATATGCAGCTGCATATCACCGAAACTTTTTTTCGTCTTAATGCCTCCGGTCCCCGCGGCTACGGTCAGTTCGTCCCCTGCCATCCACCTGGCAGGTCCCTCTCTTTCGCTCTCCCAATTGACCAGGTCCCCGGGTCCGCCATAGAGAACAATGGCATCGGAGGGGGGGAGGGTTACTTTTCCCGGGGTGACCACCTCCGGCTTTCTGGACCAGTCTTCGGTCTCTTCGGGTTTCTGGCCCTGAGTATTCACTATCAGGCCAAACAGGCATGCAAGGGCAATCATTTTTTTCATGGGTTCTTTTCGATTTGGTATGACTAACAGAGCTCTAATTTAATAAAGTTTACGAATTGCAAATCTATGACTAAATTGTAATCTCAATTCAAAGCATCAAAAAGCGGAGAACAATTCGCGAAACATCAGGTTATATTTTATAAATTTGATTTCATGCGTTGCCTTTTCACTCTAACCGCACTGTTATTAATTATATTCACACCAATTTGCGGGCAGTACGATGAGGTTCCAAGCTTTGAAGATACCCTCGAAGTATACCAGGATCTGTTTGGCATTAAGGAGCCCTTGTCTCTGACCCTGGAATTCAATATAAAGGAGTTCCAGAAGTCCAAAAGAAATGAAAAGTACCATCCGGCGAAAATGACCTGCCATGTGAACGATTCATTTGAAGTGAACCATACGGTGAGGGTCAGGGCTCGCGGAAATAACAGAAGGGATATCTGCATGATGCCTCCTTACTGGCTGAATATCCGGTATGCCGGAATTGAAGCCGAGGATCTCAGAGGGGTAACAAAGATGAAGGTAGTGACCCGCTGCCGGCAAGCAAGTGTTTATAAGAATTATGTACTCAGGGAGTACCTGGTTTACCAGATATACAACCTTCTCTCTCCCTACAGTTTTAATACCAGGCTGGTCAGACTCAAATATATAGATACTGGCAGGAAGAATAAGGTTACGGAAGACTGGGGCTTTATCATTGAGCCGGAGGCTATGATGGCGGAGAGAAACCAGGCCATGTCGATTAAAAGCGATAAACTATCCATCCGCACGGTCAATAAGGAGTGGATAGACAAGGTGGCTTTCTTTCATTATATGATAGGGCAGTGCGACTATTCTGTGACCGGGCGGCACAACCTTAAAATTCTTACATTGAAGGAGTACGGCCCTACAGGTTATATCCCGGTACCCTACGATTTTGATTACACGGGTCTGGTCCATACAAATTATGCCATACCGGGTGATAATCTGGGTATTACTTCTGTCAGGGAGAGGTACTATTTAGGGGCATGCCGGAGTGAAGAGGTCCATCAGAAGACCATCGACTGGCTTGCCTCGTACCGGGATGAAATCAAGAACCTGATCATGGATTTTGAATACCTGGATGAAGATGGGAAAGTGGATATGATCAACTATCTTGAAAGCTATTACATAGAGAGTGAAAATATTAATTTCATTCAAAGAAATATCAATATCACCTGCCGCTAAGCGTATTTTCCAACAAACATTTTTGCTTTGCTAAGGTTGTTTCATAAAGGAGGACAGGATGAAGCAATTAGTTTTTATCAGGCATGCAGGATTTCTGGCATTTGTGTTGTCAGGACTGTTTTTATGGCTGCCCTTAAAGGGGCAATATGAATCTGGCAGGATGGAGCGACCTAAAAATGTGATCCTGATGATCGGCGATGGCATGGGGATTTCACAGCTCTCTTCCACCTACTATTTCCCGGATGAGAAAGGAAAAGAAGAGGAGCCGGCTTTCAGCCGTTTTAAGTATATCGGACTTGCCAGGACTTCTTCCGGGCAGGAAGTGGTAACCCAGTCCCCCGCCGCAGCAACAGCGCTGGCTACCGGTTACAAAACCTACAACATGGCTGTTGGTGTGGACCTGGATACCGTGGTGCGTGAAAATATTGTCGAAATACTGTCCCTCCGGGGATATATGACCGGGGTCATTGCCACTTCCCATATTACCGATGCCACACCGGCAGGATTTTATGCCCATCAGCCCGACCGGTATATGCAGGCCGAAATTGCTAAGGACTTATTAAACTCGGAGATCGATTTTTTTGCTGGCGGCGGCTCCAAATATTTCAGGGACTCCACCGGAGCCTTTCCCTTTGAGGAGTATGGCATTGAAATTAACTATCGCAAACTGAAGAAAATCAAAAAACCGGAAGAGGGGCGCCGATATGGTTTTTTACTGGGCCAGGAACATATGCCAACCATGCTGCATGGCCGTGGAGATTTTCTGGCCCGGGCAACTTCCATAGCGATGGATTTTCTAGCAACAGGAACGGAAGGATATTTTCTGATGGTGGAAGGATCACAGATTGATTGGGCCGGTCATGGGAATCAGGTGGAGTATATGAAAGCAGAAGTCAATGATTTTGAGAGTACAGTCGGGATCGTGATGGACTATGCGCAAGAGAATGGGGAAACCCTGGTTATTGTAACTGCCGATCATGAAACGGGTGGATTTACACTGGGGGCTGCAGGAAACAACAGTCAGGGGACTTCTGACTACTCGGTGATTGAACCGACTTTTGCCTCCACCAATCATTCTGCAGCCCTGGTACCTGTATTTGCCTATGGTCCCGGTGCAGAAAACTTCATCGGGGTGTACGAGAATACAGAAATTTATCACAAATTAGTAGAATTGATGGAATCTGAGTAATCTCAACACCCTGTAGTATGAATCAGTCTGACAGGGAGATTATCATATCGATTGTCTCCAGTGCTTTTGAACAGAATCCACGTGCCGTGGCGATGATGAAAAAGAAGAATCCCGCCAGAAGTGTGCGCCTGATGACTGAATATGCCTATACCCTGGTAGAGAAGTTTAATGGGATCTATCTTTCAGAAGACAAGACAACGGTGCTCTTTTACTATACGAAGAGCCAGTATAAAAGAGGATTGACCGATTATCTCCGTTATGCCAGGATGTTCCTTCAGGCCATCCGGTTTTCCCAGTTATTTCCTACCCTCAGGCGGGAAAAATATATTGCCAGTTTACGACCCGATTACAAAGACTACATCTATGTCTGGGTCCTGGGAAGTGTTCCCAATAATAAAAGCCTCAAGGGCCTGGCCGATATCAGGGACCACCTCTTCGGCCTTTCTGAAAAACTCCAGCTTCCGATCCTGATTGAGACCACCGTGGATAAAGTCCGGAAACTTTATCATTATGTGGGATTTGAAGAGTATCATAAGTGGGAGGATGCCGGAGCAGGGATCAATGTCTGGTTCCTGAAGCGGATGGTTCATCCTCCCAAGCGGGCCTGATCCTGTGCTACAGGTTCGCTGCCAGCCAGTCGCCTACTTCGGAAGTGCCATAGGATTTCCCCTCCGCAATGTCCTCGGTAACGACTCCTTCGTCCATGGAACGGTTCACCACATTTCGTATGACCTGTGCTTCCTCAGTCAGGTTCAGGGCCAGTTCCAGCAGCATGGCCGCCGAAAGCACCGTAGCAAGCGGATTGGCAATGTTCCTGCCTGCCGCCTGGGGGTAGGAGCCATGTATGGGCTCGAATACCGAGGTATGGATCCCTACAGAAGCAGAAGGCAGCAGACCCAGTGATCCGGAGATTACACTGGCCTCGTCGGAGAGGATGTCTCCAAACATATTTTCGGTCACCATCACATCGAATTTCCTGGGCCACTGAATGATCTGCATGGCAGCATTATCCACAAACATATAGTCCACTTCGATTTCCGGATGCGCCGGGCTCATCTCCTGGGCGATCTCTCTCCACAGCCTGGAGCTGGCAAGTACATTGGCCTTGTCTACCACGGTCAGGCGCCTGTCTCTCCTGGCTGCATATTCAAATCCCAGCTTCAGGATGCGCTCCACCTCATGGCGGGTATAGACACAGGTGTCGAATGCGGTATTCTGGTCCTCCGAACGGCCCCTGGGCTCGCCGAAATAAATACCTCCGGTAAGTTCCCTGATCACTACAAAATCAGCACCTTCTACCAGATCCTTGCGCAGGGGGGATTTATGGATCAGTGAGCTGAAAGTGCTTACCGGGCGGATATTGGCATAGAGCCCCAGTTTCTTGCGCATGGCCAGCAGTCCCTGCTCGGGTCTCACCCTGGCCCTGGGATCGTTGTCATACTTGGGATCTCCGATGGCTCCAAACAGAACGGCATCAGATTTCAAACAGAGCTGGAAAGTTTCTTCCGGGAACGGATCTCCTGCCTGGTCGATGGCGGCAGCACCCACCAGGGCCTGCGTAAATCTGAAATTGTGCTTGTATCTGGCACCGGCAGCCTGAAGTACTTTAATGGCCTGTTCGACTATTTCGGGACCAATACCGTCCCCGGGTAATACAGCAATGTTAAAATCCATTTATTTATCAGTTTCAATAATATTAAGCATTCTGGTGGTGCATTTAATGGCTGCCACCGTCTGGTCCGAATCCAGTGCACGGGTCTTTATGATATTTCCTTCGTAGTTCCAGGTAATCATGCACTCTACCAGCGCATCCGTCTTCCCCCCCGGGGGAATGGTAACCACATAATCGGTAAGCACCGGGTGCTTTTTATGCAGTTTATCATAGATCTTCCACAGGGCCTTCATAAAGGCATCATACTGGCCATCGCCCGAAGCAGTCTCTTCATATACCTGGCAATCGATCTCTATGGCCACGGTGGCTACAGAACGGAGGCCGCGGGCTACAGAGAGCTGGAAATTCATGATCTTAATTCGCTCCTGAACCCGTTTTCCGCGGAGTACATCGGAGATTATATAGGGCAGATCGTCCCTGGTGATAATCTCCTTTTTGTCACCCAGCTCAATGACCCGTTCAGTGACCAGCCTGGCATCCTCCTTGCTAAGCTCAATGCCAAGCTCCTCCAGGTTCTTCAATATACTGGCCTTTCCCGACATTTTCCCAAGAGCATAACTCCTTTTCCGGCCAAATCTTTCAGGAAGCAGGTCGTTGAAGTAGAGGTCGTCTTTCTGGTCCCCGTCGGCATGTATCCCGCTGGTCTGCGTAAAAACATTTTCGCCAATAAGGGGCTTGTTTGGTGGTATCCGGACCCCGGAGAAGGATTCCAGCATTTTGCTGGCATGATAGAGCCGGTCCTCTTTCACGTTCATCTGATATTTAAAATGGTCTTTGACCACTCCAATAACACTGGAAAGCGGAACGTTTCCGGCCCGTTCTCCCAATCCGTTCAAGGTCGTATGGATGCCTGTAATTCCTGCCTTGATGGCTGAAAATACATTCGCCGTTGCCAGGTCGTAATCATTATGTGCATGGAAGTCGAAACGGAGCTCCGGATAGCGGCTAACCATATCCAGACAGAAATCATAGGTTTCCTGCTGGTTCAGGATTCCCAGGGTATCGGGAAGCATATACCTGTCGATGCTCTCATCCCTCAGGGCATCCAGTAACTGGTACATGTATTCGGGGGAGTTGCGCATGCCATTGGACCAGTCCTCGAAATAGACATTCATCCGGATACCCATCTCCCTGGCCAGTCGCAAAACCTCCTTAACATCAGCAATATGCTGTTCAGGAGTTTTCCTGAGCTGATTCTGACAGTGCTTCAGAGAACCCTTCATCAGAAGGTTGACAACCTTTCCACCCGCATCTTTGATCCATTTCAGTGAAATATCCCCGTCAATAAATCCCAGCACTTCCACCTTGTCCAGATGACCATGCTTCCTGGCCCAGGTAAAGATCTTCCTGGCCCCCTGGTACTCTCCTTCCGAAACCCGGGCCGAGGCCACTTCAATGCGGTCCACCTGAAGTTCTTCCAGGAGCACTTTGGCAATGTTGAGTTTTTCTGTTGCTGTAAAGGAAACCCCGGAGGTTTGTTCACCGTCCCGCAGGGTGGTATCCATGATGGTGATTTTCATGAGCTGACAGATTTAACTTCTTGATTTTTCAAATTGAATGATCTTATCTTTAATGCTCAAGAGGAAATCGATATCATCGTATCCATGGAGAAGACACTCTTTCTTATAGGGGTTTATATCGAAGCTTTCTGATTGACCTGAGGCAGCCAGGGTGATATCCTGCTTTTCCAAATCTACCCTGATCAGGGTCGCGGCATCCTGTTCAAGGGCCCTGAAAAGTGTGGAGAGAAAAGATTCCGGAACCTGGACCGGAAGAAGCCCGTTGTTCAGGGCATTGTTCTTGAAGATATCTGCAAAGAAGCTGGAAACCACCACTTTGAATCCATAGTCAAAAATGGCCCAGGCAGCGTGTTCCCGGCTAGATCCACTGCCAAAATTTTTTCCGGCTACCAGAATGCTCCCGGAGTAGATCTTCCTGTTCAGTACAAAGTCCTCTATGGGCCTGCCGGTTTTATCAAAGCGCCAGTCGCGGAAGAGGTTTTCCCCGAATCCGTCGCGGGTGGTGGCTTTCAGAAAACGGGCAGGGATGATCTGGTCGGTATCCACATTCTCGATGGGCAGAGGTACTGCCGTGGATTCTATGGTTTGAAATTTAGTAATGGACATCTGCAGTCTTTAAAGTATTACAATTCTGGGCCGTTTTTGTTGTTTTATAACAGGGTTCTCGGGTCTGTAACTTTCCCGGTAACAGCTGCAGCCGCTGCAGTAAGCGGACTGGCCAGCATGGTTCGTGAGCCGGGTCCCTGCCGGCCTTCGAAGTTCCTGTTGGAGGTGGCAACGGCCAGCATTCCTTCAGGCACCTTATCGTCGTTCATGGCCAGGCAGGCGGAACAACCGGGCTGCCTCAGCTTAAAACCGGCAGCTTCCAGTATTGCCGTAATCCCCTCCCTGTGGGCCTGCTCCTCAACCTGTTTGGAACCTGGTACGATCCATGCAGTTACATGAGCGGCTTTTTGTTTCCCCCGGACAAACCCGGCCACTTCGCGCAGATCCTCCATTCTGCCGTTGGTACAGCTGCCAACGAAGATATAATCCACTTTGCGGCCGGCGATAGGACTTCCGGCCTCAAAATCCATATAGGCAAGTGATTTTTTAAAGGATTCCCTGGCAGCAGGATCAATCTCTTCCAGTGCCGGGATCCGGTCCTTGATTTTTGCACCCATTCCCGGGTTGGTCCCGTAAGTGATCATCGGCTCGATATCGGCGGCATTAAAGTGCAGTTCCTTATCAAAGACGGCGTCATTGTCACTCTTCAGAAGCCTCCAGCGTTCCACGGCACGGTCAAAATCTGCACCTGCCGGGGTAAATTCACGTCCCTTTAAGTATTCAAAGGTGGTTTCATCCGGGGCAATCAGTCCGCCCCGTGCCCCGCTTTCGATACTCATGTTGCATATGGTCATCCGGCCCTCCATGGAGAGGCTCCTGATGGCCGAACCGGCATATTCAATGAAGTAGCCGGTTCCACCACTGGCAGAGATTTTGGAGATGATATAAAGGACCACATCCTTGGCAGTAACCCCTGTGCTTAGCTTTCCGTCTACGGTGATACGCATCTTCCTGGGTTTTGGCTGAAGGATGCACTGGGTGGCCAGTACCATTTCCACCTCGGAGGTCCCTATTCCGAAGGCCACAGTCCCAAGGGCGCCATGTGTGGAAGTATGGCTGTCCCCGCAAACCATGGTCAGTCCCGGCTGGGTAAGGCCCAGCTCCGGACCTATGACGTGCACAATGCCATGATAGGGATGGTTGAGGCCATAGAGAGTGACTCCGTGTTTCTTACAGTTTTCGGTCAGCTTGTTCACCTGGAAGCGGGAGAGCTCATCCCTGATGGAGAGGTGCTGATCCTGAGTGGGAACATTGTGATCGGGAGTTGCCACTGTTTTCTCTGGACGGAACAGGCGGATCCCCCTTTTTTCAATACCGGAAAAGGCCTGGGGACTTGTAACTTCATGAACCAGGTGCCTGTCAATATAGAGCACCGAGGGCCCTCCTTTGATCTCTTCCACCACATGCTGATCCCAGATTTTATCAAATAATGTTTTTCCTGCCATTTTGTGTCAAAATGTAACGTAAACCGCAAATGTAAGAAACATTTGCTACAAATTGACAAAAAACAGACCGTTTTAATATCAAATTATCACTCTGCGTTTCAATAATGGAATCCCATGGAAAAGACTTTCTATTCAAGTCTGAATTTTATATATTTGAATATGCGCCTTAAACCCAGTTCTTATCTCCTGTACCTGGCTATATTCAGCGTAGGTGTTCTGAATTCAGGGCTCCTGTACGCTCAGATTCAGGTAGAGCATGTCCGGCAGGTAGATACCATTGAAACATCCCTGGACCTCTTTGGTGAGTCGGACCCCATGCATATTACACTGACTTTGGACCTGAAGAAGTATCAGAGAGAAAAGTACAAGGGTGAGTATATGCCGGTGTGTTTCAGCTACCAGATCAATGACAGCCTTCTTCTGGAGAAGGAGATGCGTTTGAAGGCCCGGGGAAGTTTCAGGAGAAACCATTGCAGTCTTGCCCCCTTCTGGCTGGATATCCGGAAGACCAGTTTGAGGAAGGAGGAACTGGAGGATATCGAACGAATCAAAATTGTAACCCACTGCAAGGGTTCAAGGGCTTATGAGGAGTATGTACTGAAGGAGTTTTTGTGTTATAAGATATATAATATTGTTTCTCCGGTCAGTTTCAGGGTCAGGTTGATCCGGATGACCTACGTGGATACCGGAAGAAATAATAAAGTAACGGAGGGATGGGCCTTTATGATTGAACCTGAGGAGATGCTGGCGAAGCGTTTGAATGCAGTGCTGATCAAAAGGGATGATTTAACCACCCATCTGTTGCGGCCCTGGGAGATCGATATCCTGGCCCTGTTCCAGTACATGATCGGAAATGTCGATTATTCTGTTTATGGCCGTCACAATCTGAAGTTCCTGGGTTTGCCTGCATACGGATCTGCCGGATATTCTCCGGTCCCCTATGATTTTGATTACACGGGCCTGGTGGATACTTACTATGCCATACCAACTGAGGAGCTAGGGATCAGCTCGGTCAGGGAACGTTATTACCTGGGTCCCTGCCGGGAAGATAAGGCCTATCTGGCAGCCATCGAGCATATTAACCTGAACAGGGAAGAGATTCTGCAGCTGGTCCGGGATTTTGAATACCTGGAGGATAAATACAAGAAAAAGGTTTTGTCCTACCTGGAGCAGTTTTTTGATCTTTCTGCCTATCCCGGAGCACTGATCAACTCCCTGGAAAGGACCTGCATTTAGGAATGCTTTTTATAGCTCTTCGCGGATATAGAGCAAAAAAGTGCAATCTTCCTGAAAATTCTCCATATTTTTGATGGATTGAAACTAATGATTACGATATGCTGACAGTTCATAAGATAGGTGGCTCATCCATGTCCAGATTCGGAGATGTATTGGAGAATATTGTCAAGAGGCAGGCACCCGGGGGTTTTTATTATAAGCGGATTTTTGTGGTTTCGGCTTACAATCATGTAACCAATTGGTTGCTTGAGCATAAGAAAACAGGTGAACCCGGCGTTTATGATCTTTTTGTAAGGAACCTGGATTACCGGAAGGCCCTGGAAGCGCTGCTGGAAAAACTGCTGGGCATCAATCATGGCTTTGAGGCGATCGGACTGGACCTGGAGGTGGCCGACGCCTTTATCCGGAAGCGGGTGGAGCAGTGCAGGAACTACCTGGTCAGCCTGGAGGAGGTGATGGCCTCCGGATATGTGGATAAGCAGAATATACTCCTGGCTGCCAGGGAGATCCTGGCATCCATCGGAGAGGCCCATTCGGCCTTTAATTCGGTTAATATATTGAAAAATAACGGAATAGAATCTGTCTTTGTGGACCTATGCGGCTTTCATGACGCCGAGTATCTGAGCATTGATGAAAGGATCAGACAGGCTTTTGCTGACATCGACTTTTCCAGGATTGTTCCCGTTGCTACCGGGTATACAAAAGGCACGGAGGGAATTATGCGGGAGTTTGACCGTGGCTATTCGGAAGTTACATTTAGTAAGATTGCCGTTCGGGTTCAGGCCGGTGAGGCGGTGATTCATAAGGAGTACCACCTCTCAAGTGCCGATCCGGCCATTGTCGGAGTGGAGTATTCCAGGCCAGTAGGTGCAACGAACTTCAATGTAGCCGATCAGCTGGCGGATATCGGCATGGAGGCCATACATCCCAAGGCCTCAAAACCCCTGGAACTTGCAGGGATCAATATCCGGATCAAAAATACTTTTGAACCGGATCATCCCGGTACTCTTATTTCCAAGGATTACCGGGGAGAAGAGTCAAGGGTGGAGATTATTTCGGGATCCGATGCGGTGCTGGCCATGGAGATTCACGATCCGTTTATGGTGGGACAGGTGGGCTACGATTTGAACCTGATGAAGGTGATTCAGAGGTACAAGCTCTCCTATATCCTGAAGGCCACCAACGCCAACAGCATTACCATGGTCTTCTGGCAAAAGGATGTCACCTCCGGAATGCTGACCGAATTAAAGGGACTCTATCACAAGGTGACCGTTAAGGAGACGGCGCTGGTCTGTGCATTGGGCACCAACATTACCTATCCGGGCTCCCTGGCCAAGGCAGCTACCGCGCTCTTTAAAGCCGGGGTGAACGTGGAGGCGGTCTCCCAGTCGCTGATGCAGGTGAATATGCAGTTTGTAATTAACCGGAAGGACTACCGCAATGCGGTCAGGGCACTGAACCAGGCACTCTGCAACGAGGGTTTAATTTAAACCTTTTGTTTTTTTGGCTGTCAAACTTTTTAAGTTGAAAACGATTCCTTGCTTTATGATAAAGAACACTATTTCCCTAAGCTCCCTGGTCCTTTTCCTGTTTTCCTTCATTTCACTGGCCGGTCAGGATCTGGAGGCAGACTCTTCGGTACAGCGGGAGAATGCCCTCCGGATATTTATTGATTGTGCCCGCTGTGATATGAATTACATCCGTAAAGAGATTCCTTATGTGAACTATGTCAGGGATGTAAAGGAGGCCCAGCTATACATTCTGGAGACCCGGGAGACCACCGGCAGCGGCGGCAGAAAATATACCTTTTCATTTGTTGGTCAGCAGGATTTTCAGGGCTACAATGATACCCTGGTTTATGCAAGCAGACCCGACGATAACCGGGATTATGAAAGGATATGGAGGACCCAGATGCTGAAAATGGGATTGATGCCCTATGTGGCTAAAACACCCCTTTACAGTGAAGTGCTGATCGATCCGACCGGGCGGATTGAGAACCAGGTGGTTGAAGATAACTGGAACAACTGGGTGTTTGAGCTGGAGGCTGAACCCGACTTTGAAGGTGAAGAGTCCTACAAGGAGCTCTCCTTGCGAAGTTCCGTCTCGGCAACCAAAATTACCCATGACTGGAAGCTTGAAGTTGATTTTGATCACCGGTACACCAGGACCAAGTACACCTATGATGATACCCTGTATACCAATGATAAAAGTTACCAGGGACTGGAAGTTCTGGCCGTGAAAAGCCTGGGGGAACACTGGTCCGCCGGCCTGAGAGTCAACCAGCTGTCCTCCTCCTACAACAATATCCGCCTGGCCGTGGAATTTTTACCATCTGTGGAGTATAATCTTTTTCCCTACTCCAAATCGACCCATCGCCAGTTGCGTTTCTTATACGGCCTTGGCAGCTCGTACCAGCTTTACAACGATACGACCATTTATGATCAGGTGGAGGAGCTTTTATGGAAACAGGAGCTGCAGGTGGCCTACCAGGTGCAGGAAAAATGGGGCTCGGTCAACATCGCCTTGGAAGGATCGAATTTTTTCCATGACTTCACAAAGAACAGGGTCGAGTTAAATGGCTTCGTAAACGTTCGGATCCTGAAGGGACTTTCCCTTCGGGTCGGAGGAGGAGTGGCCAGAATCAATGACCAGCTATCCCTGGTCAGGGGAGAAGCCTCGGAGGCAGAAATCCTCTTGCAGTTGCAGGAGCTTGAAACCAGTTACAATATTGAAGTTGGTGTTGGGATCACCTACACCTTTGGCTCCATCTACAACAATATTGTCAATCCCCGTTTTGGCAACGGCAGAAGAGGTTTTTTCTAAAGGCAAGGTAGTGAGCACTACAGCGCCATAATCTGCTTCCACAGCTCATCTGGAATATCCACCCCTTGTGCCATATTTTTTTTCCGGTCTTCCAGTGCCCTCTGACCCGGATAGCGAAGCTGTTCCTGCCGGGCCTTTATGTATTCCAGGGTCTCCTTTATAAGCAGTTCTTGTTGCTCTTCAGCCATGAACCGCCTGGTATCAATGGAGATAAATACCTGTGAAAGTGAGGTTTCGGAGCTGAGTTCTCCAATTTGCTGCGTGGTGTTCCCGCCTGAGATAATGGCCGCAGAAAGGTCAAGCACCAGTGCCAGGGCACTTCCCTTCCAGAGTCCGGCAGGCAAAAGATGCTTTGATTCCAGCAGCTCGCCGGGATCCTTTGTCAGTCTGTTCTGAAGGTTATACCCTCCATATTCGGGAAGCTCAGTTCCGCTTCTCTTGTGCCACTCCAGTTTTCCATAAGAATACTGACTCATGGCCATGTCCAGAACCACAGGTCCCCTGCGCTTTGGGATGGCCAGGATGAATGGATTGTTCCCCAGTCTCGGGGACGAAGCTCCCCAGGGCGGCATGTTAGGCATGGTGTTGGTCCAGCCCAGGAACAGGAATCCCTTTTCGGCGGCCCTCCATCCGTAGCTTCCTCCCCGCATCCAGTGATTGGTGTTGCGGAGGCCCACAGCTCCGATCCCTTGCAGGGTGGCCAGTTCCATGCTCCTGTCTGTACAAAAAAGGGCGTTCGAAATACCGGCTCCCTGCTGACCATCCCACTGTTCAAGTGCATGATGATTATGGATGAGTGCCGGCGTGGTTCCGGGATATACCGTCCCCTTCTTCACATCCTCAATAAACCTGGGGAAACGGTTTATCCCATGGGAAAATACCCCGTCCATGGTGGTCTCGGCAAAAACCCGGGATAGTTCTGACGCCTGGCTTCCGGGAAAGCCATTTTGGATAAGGATAGTTTTAAAGGTGTCCAGAAGAGTCCGGAAGCGGATGATCATCAGGAAGTTTTTGCAGGTTTATTAAAGCACATAGACTAATAAGTTACTTTCAAAGATACGAAGCCTGGAATTCTTTTATATCTTCAAGCCCTGTTTATAAATCCCCCATATATGAAACTGCACCCCTTTAATAAGTACCAGCTTTATTTTCTGTTATTAAAGTTTCGCAGTTCTCTTAGATGTTGAAAACTAACAAGATATAGAAAGAAAAAGGCTATAGTTTAATTTTGCGTTGTTGATTTGATCAATTCTTCATACCCTTGAGCAATCAGCTTGTACCT